>CAZKWG010000040.1:0-20732 GCA_964556105.1 uncultured Enterobacterales bacterium
CCGCCATCCCGCCGGCGATCAGCCCCCAGCGCGGGCTGGCCCGCCGCGTCGCCGTCAGCGCCGCCGCCAGGAAGACGGGCAGGCCCCAGATCGCCACGTGCTCCGCCGTGCCATCCGACACCGACCAGAGCAGCATCGGCTGGGCCAGCACCGCCGCCCCCGCCACCGCCCCGGCGCTCCAGCAGCCGCTCGCCGTCCGCGCCAGCAGGGCCGTGCCCAGGCCCGCCGCCCAGAGGAGCAGCCCAACAAAGAGGTTGTACGCCGTCACCGGCGCGAAGAGCCACACCAGCGGCGCCGCCAGCAGCCCGCTCACCCAGGGCAGGAGCAGCCCCAGCGCCCCGGCCGGCGGGTTCAGCTCGCGCGTCCAGAACGGAAGATCCGGCGGCAGGATCGAGCGCCCGAGCACGTCGAGCCCCCACAGCGCCCGCAGCGCGTCCGTGCCCTGGCGCCCCAGCAGCCGCTCCCCGTCGGCCTCGCGCAGCAGCCAGGCCACGAGCCCCGCCAGCAGGAGCGCCACCCCCGCGGCCTGCGCGCGCTCCTCCTTGAGGCTCTCGCTCTGCACCAGCGCTCAGTAGACCTGGCCGGCGCCGATCTGCCCGTTGGTCCACGTGTAGCGGCTGTTCAGCTTGCCGTGGCTGCTCCAGGTCGCGAAGCTGCCATGCCGGAAACCTTTGACATAAGGCCCGATCTCGCGGACCTTGCCGTTCGGCCAGAACGCGATCCATGGCCCGTGGCGCACGCCGTTGGCGATCCCGCAGAAGACCTGCTCCCCGTCCGTGCCCTTCTTCTCCTGGAGCGTGGTGCCCTCGGGACAGCTCTCGATGGTTCCCGTGCGGCTCAAGTGCTCGTAGTCGCTCGCCACCTCGCCCAGCAAGAGATCGGGCGGGATCTCCGGGTTGACGATGGTGACCTGCGGGTCCTGGATGAGCTTGACCGGCTCGCCCCTGCTGGGGGCGCCGACGACCTCGGCAGAGACGGGGGCCGCGACGACCTCGGGGGGCGCGGACGCAGGCGCGCCCTCGAAGGGGCTGGGCTCGGAAGATCCCTGTGGATCCGCCTCGAAGGCGCTGGGGAGCGAGCTCAGGAAGCCGCAGCCGAGCGTGAGCGCGGTGAGGGCGCCGATGCAGACAGGGAGTGCGCGCACCTGACCTCCGAGGAGTGGCCCATCATAGCGCAGGCGCCCCGCCGCCGCTCCGGTAGGCCTCGAGCAGGGCCTGTCCGGCCTCCAGCGCGAAGGCGTCGAAGCGGGGCTCGCCGTAGACCAGGACCGGCACGTCGATGTCCGGCATGGGGACCGGCTGACCGCGGATCCAGGCCCAGTAGCCGCGCAGGCAGTCCTGGGCGCGGGCGTAGCCGTTCAGGTAGAGGGCCCGCATCCCGCCCGACGCGTGATTCAACGCCGATCCATGCACCGCGTCGCCGTGCCAGACCAGCAGGTCGCCCACGTCGGCCTCGACCGCCACGCAGCCCGCGGGCATCTCCGCCTGAAAGTCCTCCTCCGGCCGGCGCGCCTCGTCGACGTGGGCGGCGTAGACGGTGCCCGGCGACCAGCGGTGGCTGCCCGGCAGGAAGTACACGCCGCCGTTGTGGGCACCCATCGGCTCGGCGACGATGGCGGTCTGGTAAAAGCTGGAGTGGAGATTTCGGATCTCCGCCCCCTGCGCGCGCTGCCGGCTGGAGCGATCCGAGTGCAGCGGGAAGGAGGAGCGGCTGTGGGGCAGCTTGTAGTGGATCTGGTTGGTGACCTGACGCAGCGTGTCGCCGAGCAGCGGGCGCAGCACGTCGAGCAGGCGGGCGTCGCGGCGAAGGGCCTCCAGCCGCTCGTCGAGCAGCGCGCACCAGATCACGCTGCGCAGGCTCTCCGTGCCGTCGGGCTCCTGGCCCATGAAGAAGCGCACGTTGCCGAAGCGTTGATCGAAGCGCCTCCCGGGGGCCAGCGCGAGGATCCGCGCGGCGGCGTCGCGTACACCCTCGCAGGTCGCCGCGTCGAAGACGGCAGGAATACGCACAAAGCCCTGCACATCGAGCGTTTTCCGCCAGGATTCCATGGATCACCTCATGCCACGGGCCCACCGCCTGGCTTGATTGTACAATGCGACCATGTCCAGATCACCTCCGTCTCCTCTCCCGCTCGCGCCCTGCGCGCTGGTCTCCCTGCTCGGATGCCGCATCCCGACCTGGGAGACCGGGGACACCGCAGTGAGCGCCACGACCACCGACAGCGACCTGGGCGCGGACAGCGGCGACACCGCCGAGGCGCGGGCGAAGCCCACGGCGCCCATCGTCGTGTACACGACCCGCCACTGCGAGAAGGACGACGGGGACGACCCCGGGCTGACCGAGGAGGGCCAGGCGCGCGCCGAGGCGCTGGCGGTCCTGCTGACCGACGCGCCGCTGGTGGCCACCTACGCCTCCGAGCTGCGCCGGACCCAGGAGACGGTCCAGCCCACCGCCGACGATCACGGCCTGGACGTGCAGACGGACCTGGACCCCGAGGAGGAGCTGGCCCTGCACATCCTGCTCACCCACAGCGGTGAGGCGCTGCTGCACGCCGGCCACTCGTACACGCTCGCCACCTTCATGGAGACGCTCGGGGTCACGGAGCTGCCCGACGGCTTCGACTACGGCGACCTTTGGACCATCACCATAGACACGGACGGGGTCGCCACCTGGGAGGAGAGCTACTACGGCGAGCCGGAGGACACGGGGGGCTGAGCCTGGGCCGGCGCGGGCCGCAGCACGGTCAGATCGCCGCGCCAGCCCGCCAGCGCCGCCATCATCCGCCTCAGGCGATCCGGCTCGCGAGCGGCGAGATCCTGAAGCTCGCCCGGATCGGTCTCGAGATCGTAGAGGCGGGCGCGCGTCTCCAGGCTGCCGCCCTCGGCGAGGATGAGCTTCCAGCGATCCCAGACCAGGCCGCGAAGGAAACGAGACTCGGTGACCCGCAGCTCCAGCGGGATGAGGCGCGCCGGCAGCGCCTCGCCGCGCAGGGCCGGCGCGAGATCCACCCCGGGGAGGTCTTGCGGTGACCGGCCGGTCGCCAGCGCGAGCAGCGTCGGGAGCACGTCCACGCCGCTGACCGGGCTCTGCACCCGCGTCCCCGCCGTCGCGCCGGGCGCCAGGACGATGAGCGGCACGCGCACCTGCTCGTCGTAGAGCGTGGAGCGGCGCCCGAGCCGGCCGTGATCGCGCAGCTCCTCGCCCTCCGCGCCGAGGACGAGCACGACGGCGCCGGGATCAGCCGCCAGCGCGCCGACCAGCGCGGTGATCTGGCTGTCTACCGCCCGGATCTCCGAGTCGTAGGCGGCGATGGTCTCGCCGAGCCCCGCCTGGCGCGCGTCGCGATCCGCGTCCGGCGCCTGGCGCGCCAGCGCGGTCTGAGGGGCAGGCTCCGCGGCCCAGCCCTCGAACCACGGGGAGCGCTCTTCGTAGGGGCCGCGCGGATCGCGAAGATGAACCCAGATAAAGCGCGGGCGCTCATCCGCCTCCCAGCCCTGTAGCGCCGCCAGCGCGTCCTCTCCCGGGCGCAGCGCGACGAGCCGCTCGAAGCCCTGCTCCAGCCCGCTCCGGGGCGTGACATGAGGCGTGCCGCTGAGCGCCCAGGTCTGGTAGCCGGCCTTCGCCAGCCGCTCCGCCAGGGTGTCCACCGCCTCGTTCAGCCTGGGCTGCCCGCTGACGACGTCGCCGACGAGCTCTCCCCGGTCCAGGCCATGCTGGCCCGGATACAGCCCTGTGTGCAGGCTGGTGAGCGCCGGCACCTCCCAGGGCGCGGTCGCGTAGGCGCGCTCGAAGAGGACGCCGCGGGCGGCGAGCTGGTCCAGACCAGGCGAGGTCTCCCGGGGATACCCGAAGCTGCCCAGGTGATCGGCGCGCAGCCCGTCCACCGTGATCAGCAGGATGTCGGGAGGCTCCGCGGGCGGGGGGCCTCCGCTGGCGCGGGCCGGCACCACCGGCGGCAGCGCGTCCTCGTCCTCGGCGACCGCCCCCGCGGGCTCCACGGCCGCGCAGCCAAACCAGAGCCGCAGCAAAAGCGCGATCAATCCTCGAATCCCGGCGGCCGGAGCAGCCCGGCCCACCGCTCGACCGCGCCGGCCAGGCCGAACAGCAGCGGCTCGCTCCAGCGAGCGCCCATGATCTGCAGGCCGACGGGGAGGCCGTCGGAGAGCCCGCAGGGCACGCTGACGCCGGGGAGCCCCGCCAGGTTGGCGGGCGCGGTGAAGATGTCCGAGAGGTACATGGCCAGCGGATCGTCGGCCTTCTCCCCCAGCTTGAAGGCCACGGTCGGCGAGGTGGGAGTGAGGATCAGGTCCACGTCGGCCAGCGCGTCGTCGAGCTGGGCCGCGAGCCGCCCCTGGGCCGCGACGGCCCGTCCATAGTACTGATCGACGTAGCCGGCCGACAACGCGAAGGTCCCGAGGAGGATTCGACGCTGCACCTCGGCGCCGAAGCGCTCTGAGCGGGTGCGCACGTAGAGCTGCTCGAGGGTCTCGGCTGGCGCGCGCGGCCCATAGCGGACGCCGTCGAAGCGGGCCAGGTTCGAGCTGGCCTCTGACGCCGTCAGCACCTGGTAGATCGCGATGGAGAGCGGCAGGAGCGGCACCCGCACCGGCACGAGGATCGCCCCCTGCGCCTCGAGCGCCTCGAGCGCCGCGCGGCAGGCCGCCAGCACGCCCGGCTCCACCCCGTCGCCCCAGGCCTCCTCCGGCACGCCGAGCCGCAGCCCCTCCACCGGACCACCGCAGGCGCCGAGCAGGTCGGGGATGGGCTGGTCGGCCGAGGTCGCGTCCAGCGGGTCCAGACCGGACATCACCATGGTCGCCAGCGCCGCGTCCGCCACCGTGCGGCCCATCGGCCCGATCTGGTCTACCGAGGAGGCGAAGGCCACCAGCCCGTGCCGGGAGATCCGGCCATAGGTCGGCTTGACCCCCACGACCCCGCTCAGGCTGGCGGGCTGACGCACGGAGCCGCCGGTCTCCGAGCCGAGCGCGATGGGACAGACCCCCGCCGCCACCGCGACCGCCGACCCGCCGCTGGAGCCTCCCGGCACCCGCGCGCGATCCCAGGGGTTGTACGCCGGGCCATACGCCGAGCTCTCGGTAGACGAGCCCATGGCGAACTCGTCCATGTTCGTCCGGCCGATCACCACCGCCCCCGCCGCCTCGAGGCGCGCCACGGCCGTCGCCGTGTACGGCGCGACGTAGCCCTCCAGGATGCGGCTTGCGCAGCCGAGCGGCTGGCCCTGCTGCGCGAGGTTGTCCTTCAGCGCCACCGGGACGCCGGCCAGGGGGCCGGGGTCGTCGCCGGCGGCCACGGACGCGTCGACGGCCGCCGCGCGCGCCAGCGCCGACGCGGCGTCCAGATGCAAAAAAGCGCCAAGATCCTGGATCTCGGCCGCACGACCCAAGGCCTGACGCACCACGCCCACCGCGCTCTGGCGGCCGGCGCGCACGGCGGCGGCGATGGTCACGGCGTCTCTCAAGGGGCCTCCCCCATGACGGCGGGCACGCGCACCTCGTCGCCCTGACGCTCACCGGCCAGCGCGATCAAGGACACGCCGAGCGGCGCCTCCAGGACATCCGCCCGCCGCGCCAGCGCCTGGACCGACCCTGAGCGCGGCTCGAGCGCGTCGATGGCGCCGAGCTGATCCGCGTAGTCCAGGATCGCGCTCAGCTCGGCCGCCAACGTGCCGATCCGGTCCTCGGGCACGGTCAGGCGCGCCAGCGTGGCGACCTGACGCACGACGTCGGCGTCCACGACCGCGGCCTAACGACTGCGCGTGAAGCTGAAGAAGTCGGCCACCCAGCTCGAGGACGCCGCCTTGTCGGCGCCCACCAGCGCCTCCAGCTCGCCCGGATCCAGCAGCACGGCGCCGCAGTCGGGGCAGACGTCGATCTCCACGCCCTTGAACAGGCGCGGGTTCATCTGCCCGCCGCACTTGCCACAGCGCCCCCCGTGAAGCGCCTTGCGCGACGCCTTCTCGGCGGCCAGGCGCTCCTGCTCCATCTGCTCCTTGAGCTTGCGGAGCCGCTCCTGATCTTCCCGGTGAAAATACTCTTCTTCGGGGCTCGGTCCGTCCTTCGACATGCGCGCTCCTGCCTTGTGAGAGGTCTCGACCGGACACGCTTAACCGATTGGCGCACGAACCAGGGAGCGAACCGCGCCAGCGATGGCCTTCCGGTCGAGGCGCACGGGGAACCCCCGCTCCAACGCCCGCTCGGCGAAGCGCATCAGGTCGGCCGAGATCACGTCGTTGCCGCCGTCGCACTCGGCGGGGAGCGCGGTCTCGTCGAAGAGGAAGGGCTCGAGCGCGACAGGGTCCAGGGGCACGCCGCTGGCCATGCGGTCCAGATCGAGGGCCTCCGAGAGCGAGGTGGCGGCGGCGATGCGCTTCGTCCAGGGCGCGATGCCGTGGGCGTCACAGATGAATTTCAACCAGGAGCTGTGATCGAAGGTCACAGAACACATGCCCTGCTTGACCCAGGGCCCGATCAGCAGGGCCGGCACCCGGAAGCCGAGCTGGTCGAAGCCGTCCTCGGCGAAGTCGTCGTCGGTCTGGGGCGGCGCGACGTGGTCGAAGAAGCCGCCGTGCTCGTCGTAGGTCACGAGGATGAGCATGCGCTCCCACTGCGGGCTCGCCGACAGGAGCGCGTAGAGCTGCGCCAGGAAGACCTCGCCCAGGCCATGGTGTTTGGGCGGGTGGTTGTCGTTGTAGGTGAAGGCCGGGTCGATCCACACCACCGGGGGAAGCCGCCCGTTCTGGGCGTCGAAGGTGAGATCCTCGACCAGCTTGCAGGTCTGGCTGTCGTAGCCCTGCTCGAAGAGCGCGATGAAGGGCACGTCGCTGTAGTAGTAGGCCCAGGGCACGCCCTGCTCGGTCAGCTTGTTCCAGACCGTCGGGTTCGTGTACAGGTAGTCGTCGGGGAAGGAATTGCCCGTGATGCCGAGGTTCGAGCCCGCGTGGCCGTAGATGCGGTTCGGCCAGGTGGGGCCCATCACCGAGCAGAAGTAGCGTTCGCAGCTCGTGAACGCGTCCGCCAGCGCCCAGGAGACCGGCACGTCCTCGCGGCGCAGGTAGCCCATGACGTCGTGACCGTCGGTGCCCGAGCGCGCGGCGTACTCCGTGACGAAGCCGTCGTTGGCGCCGGAACTCCACTGGCTGTGGGAGGAGCTCCAGCCGTGGGGCGGGTCAGAGAGGCAGGGCGTCGCCAGGGGGAAGGGCGCCACCGCCACGCCGTCCGCGTCCGGGTTGGACATGGCGCTGGTCAGCCCGTCCTCGGCCCGGCCCTCGAGGAGGGCGCGCGCGCCGAACCAGTGATCGAAGGAGCGGTTCTCGAACATCACCAGGATGATCGTGTCGATCTGGCCGGGCACGACCGCGTCCGAGTCGCCGCCGCCCTCCTCCTCCCGACCGCGTGGCCCACAGGCCACCGCCGCCGCCGCCGCCGCGCCCGAGAGCGCCTCCCGTCTCGTCCAGCCCTCGCGAGATCGCGCCATCGTGCACCTCCGAAGGGGGAAGATAGCCCGTCCTGTGGTGGCCGGAACCGCTATTCAGCCTGAGTATCGGGCCCCGCCTGAACAGGCGACACGGGTGCTACAAGAGGGACTGGAGGACCCCGGGGATGCCCGCTCCCGAGAAGAGGCTGCGAGGACGGCCGCCGCTGCCGCTCGAGCCGCCCAGCCCCGAAGGGGTCAGCGACTATCGGACCTGGGTTCGACGGCTGGTGCGCTACGGCCTGAAGAGCGGCGCCTTCCCGACGCGCGAGGCCCTCGCCGAGGCGGCGGGCTGCCACGGCGCCACCCTCTCCAACTTCCTGCGCCAGCCCCACCGCCACCCCAGCGAGGGTCTGGCGCGGCGGCTCTTCCACGCCCTGGGCCTGGACGAGGACTGGACACGCTGGATGTTGTGGTGGATGCGCGCGCAGCGGACGCGCAGCCCAGCCAAACGCCAACGTTTCCGCGCGGAGATGGACGCGCTGAAGGCGCGGCTGCGCCCGCTGACCCTGACGGCGCACACGCCAGGGCTGATTCGTGGTCTGTACCTCCCCGACGCGGACCCGCTCGGGACCTGGCTGGGAGCAGCGCTCTACTCGGCGGCCCAGTGCCCGGGGTTCGTCCCAGACCCCAGACGCCTGGCCACAGCGCTGGGCCACGTCGCGCCGCCGCGGGCGATCCAGGACACGCTGCGTGGGCTCGAGGCGCGTGGACACCTCTTGCGGAACGAGGACGGCGGCCTGCGAACGCGAGAGGCGCAGGTCACGATGCCAGGCCCCTCAGAGGCGCTCTTTCGACGGGAGATCCTCTACCGCGCCCGCCAGGGGCTGTTGCTCGGGCCAGCCGGCGCTGGCCCAACGCTTCATCTGGGTCTGGTCCCCGAGCGGACGCTGATCGCCTGGGGCTGGGAGACGATGGCCGAGGCGCGAACGCTGGGGTGGGAAGCGTTGGCGACGCTGGAGGCGTGCGGGGCCGACGGCGACGCGTCCCATCAGACCGCCGCGGGGGTGGTGCAGATCGCCCTGCTCGGGCTTCTGCTGCGCCGGGAGGCGGGATCGGCCGTAGAGATCCCGACGCCGCCCACCCGAGTCGTGCTGCCCACCGCGAGGGGCGCACCGACGGGCGGGAGCACCGCAGGCGCGGACCCCTTCGCCTTCGCCCGGCCCGAGACCTGGCTGAGCGCCGCGCTGGCCGCCAACCGCGGGACCCGCCGCCCCAGCACAGGCCAGGAGCTGGTCACGGCGGGGCTCAAGGTCTCGCGGCTGCACTATCTGCGCTACCCCGAGCTGGGCCGGCACTACCCCATCGACGAGGACGACTTTGCGCTCTTCGAGCGCAGCTTTCAGCTCACCCCCCCGCAGGCGCTCTACGTCCGGCGCCTGTTCGCTTACCACCAGGCGCGCACCGTAGACGACCGGCGGGCGCGCCTGGACGAGCTGGTGGGCATGCAGGAGGCCCACGCAGAGAAGCAAGGCCAGGGCGCCACCTTCCGAGCGCGCACGCGCCTGGAGCACCTGCTGGTGCGCCTGCTGCTGGGGCGCGGCTTGCGGAGCGCCCAGCCCATCGCCGAGGCCCTGGGCTGGGCCCCGGAGACGGTCTGGCCCATCTTGAAGGACCTGCGCGAGGCCCGACCTCAGGTGCTGGACGCGCCCTTTCACGCCATACCCGACCCGGCCACCGACCTCGCCCTCACCCGCCTCTTCGACGATCTGCTGCAGTGGGCGGATCAGCGCCTGCGGCTGAGCGACCTGCGGGTCTTCCACAACTTCTATCTACAGCCAGCCGCGTTGGCGGCGCTCCCCGGGCTGCTGGTCCGCCATCGCAACCGGCTGGCGCAGGCCTGCGCCGACCCGCCGCTCCGCGGAGGAGCCCCCTGGGTGCCCGTGGCGCTGGTCTCGCAGATTCACCTTGTTGGTCGTGCGCTCTCGCGAGAGTCACGTTAGGGCCGCCCCAAAGGAGGTCCACATGCGCCGTCGTCTTCTCCTCGCGACCCTCGCCGGCCTGCTCGCCACCACCCGCGCGTCGGGCGGCGCCGGAACCAGCGGCGGCCCCTTCGAGCTCCGCGAGGCCTCCCGCCCCATCTCGCTGCGCGGCGTCCTTCATGGCATCACCTGGGTGGGCCACAAGGGCCGCGTCTACCAGCCGCTGCCGACGCCGCGCGCGCTCACGGACCTCGGCGAGCTGTCTCCCCCCGCGGGCGCCTGGGACACGGCCCTCCTGCACACCTCGCAGCTCGTCCTGACGGAGGACGATCGGAGCGTGCGCCTGCCTGCGACCACCCTGGAGATCGTGCTGGAGGAGCCGGTGCGCGGCGGCGCGCCGATCCACCTCCAGTTGAACCTCTCGTTGGGCGAGGAGGCGCTCCGGGAGCTCGGCGCCGAGACGCAGCTCCAGGGCGCCGACGCCCGCTGGCCGGCGCTCCAGCAGGCCCTGATGGACGGCGCCTGGCTCAGCCTCGACCGCTGAGCCAGGGGCTCTCTCACTCCACCAGATCGGCGGCCGAGCGCGGCTCCACCCGGAAGGCGGAGAAGGTGTAGTAGATGGCGCCGGTGACGCTCTCGTAGCTGTCGCCGTCCGCCCAGCTCGCCTCCATGAACTGGTCGTCGATGAGCAGGCCGTAGTCGGTCTCCGCCTCGCCGTACTCGTTGGGGGCGCTGGTGACGGCGAGGTCGCTCAGCTTGACCAGGCAGCCCTCGTAGGGCTCCCAGTCGGCGGGCTCGGCGCTGAGCGAGAGGGTCGTGATGGCGGGCGCGTCTTCGGTGTCGTAGATCGTGACGGAGGAGGCGTTGATCTCGGTGAGATCGTAGTACTCGCTCACCGTGCCCTCGATCATCACCGCGTCGCCCGCGCTGACGCCTACGTCCATCGAGCCGACGTAGACGTAGATGCAGCCCCACTCGCCCGCGCCGGGATCCTGGGCGAAGAAGCCCGCGTCCGCCAGGGTCATGCCCGTGGTGGCGACGGCGTAGGTGACCGTGACGTCGTCCCCGTCCGCGACCTCCCCGGTCTGGATCTGCTCCAGCGTGACCTCTTCGCCTTCGCCCTCGCCCTCGCCCTCGCCCTCGCCCTCGGACGCGCCGCTGAAGTCGTCGGCGGAGCGGGGCAGCAGCTCATAGGCCTCGTAGCTGTAGTTCACGACGCCCATGATCCAGTCGAAGAACATGCCGCTGGTGAGGTCGTAGTAGTACATCGCGTCGTCGAGCTGGATGCCGGCGCTGGTCTCGACCTCGCCGTAGCTGGTCTCCTCGCTCACGATCTCGACGTCGGTGAGCTTGACCAGCACGCCCTCGTAGACCTCCCAGCCCGCGGCGTCGCTGGGCAGATCGTCGCCGCTCAGCTCCGTGGCGAACACCTCGGCGGTCGTGCCGGAGAAGGTGAAGTCCTCGGCGTCGTACACCGAGATCTCCGTGAGCGAGGCCAGGCTGTCGCCCGCGTCGGAGGGGTACTCGGTGATGGCGCCGCTCATGGAGATGACGTCGCCGGGGGTGACGCTGAAGTCGGGGTTGTCCTCGACCAGGCCGCCGATGTAGACGTAGATCCCGCAGTACGCGCCGCCGCCCTGCTCCTGCACCCAGAAGCCGGTGCTGTTGGTGGTCAGCGGGCTCGAGACGACGACGTCCTCGAAGGCGACGGACTGGCCGTCATAGGCGCCGCTCTCCTGGACATCGCAGATGGAGACCTTGCTGGGGCCCTCGCCCGGCGTGTAGCCCTGGAGATCGTCCTCGTCGCGCGGGGCGAGCTTGAACTCCGAGAAGTTGTACTCGATGGGGCCGACGAGCGCGGTGTAGGTCGCGCCGTACTCCGTCGAGAAGTCGAAGAAGAGGTTGTCCATCGGGATGCCGGCCGAGAGGGTGGCCTCGCCGTAGCTGTCCACCTCGCTGAGCACCGTCTGGTCGCCCAGGCTGACCAGCACGCTCTCCCAGGGCTCCCAGTCCTCGGCCGACCAGCCCGCGGTGTCGCTGAGCGGCTCAGGCGTGGCGCCGCCGGCGAGCTCGCCGGTGACCTCGATGGCGCTCACGGAGGTGACGGTGAACTCCGTCCAGTCGTAATACTCGACCACCGTGCCGGTCACGGTGATGAGATCGTCGCGGTAGACCGAGAGATCGGAGAACTCACCCTGGAGGTAGATGTAGATCCCGCTGTACTCGCCGCCGGCCTGCTCCTGCACGAAGAAGCCGCCGCCGTCAGCGGTCAGGCCGCTGGTCACGACCACGTCCTCCAAGGTCACCGTGCTGTCCACCTCGACGATCCCGGTCTGGATGTCATAGATGGTGGAGCCACTTCCGCCCCCGGTGTCGTCGCCGCCGCTGTCATCCCCCACTTTGTCGGCCTCTCCCGGTTTGATGCAGCCGACGAGGAGGAGGACGAAGGCGTAGATTGAGCGGTTCATGGGCGTCTCCTGGGAGGATGGCTGGCCACTACGTACACGGAGGGCAGGGCGGTGACAAGTGAAGCGTTGATGACGAGGGGCCTGACACGGCGCTTCGGAGCCCGAATTGCGGTCGATCATCTCGACCTCCGCGTGCGCGAGGGCGACGTCTACGGCTTCCTGGGGCCGAACGGCGCCGGCAAGACGACGGCGATCCGCTGCATCCTCGGCCTGATCCGCAAGGACGAGGGCGAGGTCGCGCTGTTCGGTGAGACGGACCCCATCCGCCAGCGGGCCTTCGTGGGCGCCCTGGTGGAGACGCCCGCCTTCCACGGCAGCCTGTCCGGCTGGCAGAACCTCGCGCTGGCCGCCGCCTACGCCGGCACCGCCGACCGGGACGCCGCCATCCAGGAGGCGCTCTCGCGGGTAGGGCTGCTCGGGCGCGAGCGCGATCCGGTGCGCGGCTACTCGCTCGGCATGCGCCAGCGCCTGGGGATCGCCCGCGCCCTGGTCGGCCGCCCGCGCATCCTCATCCTGGACGAGCCGACCAACGGGCTCGACCCGCGCGGGATGAAGGAGGTGCGCGACCTGCTGCGCGATCTGGCGCGCCGCGACAAGCTCACCGTCTTCATCTCCTCGCACCTGCTCGGCGAGGTGCAGCAGCTCTGCGACCGCGTCGGCATCCTGGAGAAGGGCCGGCTGGTGTACGAGGGCGACGTCAGCGGCGTGGGCGACGGCGCGCCCGAGCAGGCGGGCCCCAAGGGCCTGGTGGTGGACGTGGGGTCCAGCGACCTGGGCGCGCTGAAGACGGCCCTGGCCACGGTGAGCGGGGCCAGCGTGCTGGGCGACGGCGAGGGCGGGCGGGTGCGCGTGAGCCTGGTCGGGCTCGACGCCGCCACGCTGAACCGCGCGCTGGTGCAGCAGGGCGTCGCGGTGGACGCGCTGGTGCCCATCGAGCGCGATCTGGAGGACCTGTTCCTGTCCATGACCAGCCGGGAGATCACCTGATGCCGCCTCAATTCTTCGCCATGCTCAAGGCTGAGCTGTCCGTGGTCTTCCGCCGCGGCACCGGCGTCGCCGTGCTGATCGTCGGGGCGCTGGTGGGCGTGGTCAGCATCCTCGGCCTGCAATTCCTGAAGGGCCAGATGGACATGACCGCCAACGGCCAGCCCGTCGCCCAGCTCATCCAGTACTCGGGCGGCGACGCGGCGGGCCTCGCGCTGCGCGGGCGCAACTTCTTCGTCCTGCCGATGTTCCTGCTGCTGGCCACCGGCAACGCGCTGGCCACCGAGCGTGAGGACCACACGCTGCGCGAGCTGCTCGTCCGCCCCGTCCCGCGCTGGAGCGTGGTGATGGTCAAGTTCCTCGCCCTGCTCGCCCTCTCGGTCGCCAGCCTGGTCATGAGCCTGCTCCCCAGCTTCGGCGGCGGGCTCGCGCTCTACGGCGAGCTGGGGCCGGCCCAGGACGTGCTGCTGGGCTACGCCGCCAGCGCCCTCTCGGATGCCGGGCTCATCGCGCTCGGGCTGCTGGCCGGCACCCTGGTGCGCGGCGCGGGCGGCGTGGTGGTCTCGGTGATCGGCCTGCTGATGGTCGATCTCGCCCTGCGCGCCTTCCTCTGGGTCCTGGACAAGGTCGGCGTGGTCGGCGCCGCCGCGCTGGGCGACTACCTGCCCGGCAAGGCCCTGGCCGCCTGGGAGGACTGGTCCACCGGCTTCCTCTGGCAGCCCTTCGCCAGCCTGGCGCTGCTCATCGCCGTCGGCCTCGGCCTCACCATCTTCCGCGTCCAGCGGATGGACGTGCCGTGACCGGCCTGCGGCTCCGGGCCCTCCCCGGGCCCGAGCCCGCCACCGAGCTCCCCGTGCGCGCGAGCCCCGGCGCCAGCCGCGACGGCCTCGTGGGCGTCGTAGACGGCGCGCTCAAGGTCCGCGTCTCCGCCCCGCCCGTCGAGGGCGCGGCGAACGAGCGCCTGCTGCGCTTCCTGGCGAAACAGGTTTTCTGTATACCCATATCAAGCGTGACCTTGAGTCACGGCGAGCGGGGGCGGGACAAGCGCGTGCGCGTGGCGCTGCCGCTGGACGTGGTGGAGCGGCTGCTGGCGGAGCGGCTCGGGGAGGGGTGAGCGGAGCGGAAGCTCCCTTGTCTCCTCCCTGCGAAGCCGATAACCTCTCTCCATGACCGCCATCGCTCAGCCCTCGCCCGCGCTCACGTCCTCGCCCGAGGACGTGCCCTTCGCGCCCTCCGCCGAACGTTGGCGGGCGATGAGCCAGCCCGAGCGCGACCGCTTCCTCTCGGACTCGCTCGCCGCGCTGCAGCGCGAGGCCGAGCTCATGGCCGAGGGCAGCCCGCACATCCGCACAAAAGTGCGCATCCGCGAGGTCCTCGGTGATCTGTTCGCGCGCATGGGCCGGACGATCTACCTGGCCATCGAGCTGCCCGTTCACTTCCCGGAAGAGCGGGTCTTCGCCCCGGACTTCATGGCCGTCCTCGACGTCCCAGACCCCGGAGACGACGACACCCGGATGGCCTGGGTCGTCGCCGACGAGGGCCGCTCCCCCGACCTCGTCCTGGAGATCCTCCACCGCGGCGACCGGCAGAAGGACCTCGTAGACAACGTCCTCTTCTACGCCCGACTCGGCATCCCCGAGTACTTCGTCTACGACCACCTCAAGCAGCGCGTCCTCGGCTACCGGCTCCCCTTCCCCGATGCCACGCGGTACGAGCCCATCCCCTCCCGCGGCGCCGCCGTACACAGCCAGATCCTCGGCCTCGACCTCCGCGTCTCCGGCGGGAGGCTGCGCTTCCTCCTCGCCGGGACCGAGGTCCCGGAGACCCGCGAGCTCCTCGCCCGCGCCAACACCCTCCTCGACGAGCTGGAGAGCCGCGCTGAAGAGGCCGCCCTCCGCGCCGCCGAGGAGGCCTGGACCCTGGAGCAGGAGCGCGCGGCAAGGAAGGAGGCCGAGGCCCGCGCCCAGGAAGCAGCGACGCGCGCAGACGCGGAGGCCCAACGCGCCCAGGAAGCAGCGACGCGCGCCGACGCGGAGGCCGAGGCCCGCGCCGCGCTGGAGCGCCGCGTGGCCGAGCTGCTGGCGCGGCTGGGCGAGGGCTGAGCTACGCCGCTCAGTCCGTGCTGTCTGGCAGCGAAGCGCAGGGAGCCGTCGTCCATTCCGCGCCCACGATGACGCCGTCGGCGCCGCGCAGCCCGCTGGCCTCCGCGACGGTGGCGCCCTCCCCATCGGTCATCGGCCAGAGCGCCAGGGTGTCGTCGTCCCCTTCCGGCGCGTTGACCGGCACGAAGGTGTCCGAGTACCGCGCGATCTGGGAGATGTGGAGCTGGCTGATGTAGCCCTGCATGGCGTCCACCTCGTAGGTGACGCCGGTGGGGGGATCGAAGGCGCCGATGCCGCCCACGCCCGCCTCGTCGATGACGTCGGTGGTCATCGACGCCGAGACCGTCACCGCGCCGTTGACGTAGATGGACACGGTGCCCGAGTCTGCCACCCACGCGACGTGGCTCCAGGTGCTCGTGCTGAGCGCCGCTCCGGCGATCAGCTCGGATGTCCCTTCCAACACAGAGGTGAGGGTGACGATGGGCACGCCGCCCTTGAGTTGGAAGAGCTTCTTCTCGCTGACGGTGCCGACCTTGCCGAAGATGCCTTTCAGGCCGGCCATGTCGGACTCGGTTGGGTAAACCCAGGCCTCGACCGTCCAGTCTTCGCCCAGATCCATCCCCGTCCCGCTGCTGAAGACACGCACATAATCGGAGTCGTCCCCGAAGTAGAGCACGTTCTGTGTCCCGTCGCTGCCATCGCAGTTGGAGTCCACGTCGTCACAGCGCTCCGTCGCGGCCGGGTTGATCGCGGGATCGCCGTCCTCACAGTCGTCTCCACCGCAGGCGACGGCGTCATGGCCGTCGTCGTCCAAGTCGCAGTCCGGGGGCGCCGTGTCCGTGTCGGTGTCGGTGTCGGTGTCGGTGTCCGTGTCGGTGTCGGTGTCGGTATCGGTGTCCGTGTCCGTGTCCGTGTCCGTGTCCGTGTCCGTGTCTCCGGTCTCTCCGCTGTGACCGCTGGTGTCCGGCTGTCCCGTCTCGTGCGATCCGGTCTCTCCGGTGTCGGGCTGCAAACCAAGGCGCGCCTGAAGCTCTTTGTCCGTGATGATCACGCACGCTGGACCCGAGGTCAGGACGCTCAGCAGCGTCACCAGGATGATCGGACGAGGCATGGCTCCCCCTAACGAACGTTGCAGTTTGCGAAGGCCGCGTTGCAGGCGATCGTGACGCTGTCGCCCGGGGCGACGTCGAATGGGCCAATCTCGATGGGATCGCGCCCCACGAAGCTCACCGTGGCCAGGTAGGTGCCCGCCGGGACCTCTCCCGCGCGGTGGGTCCGCCCTCCCGAGCTCAGCACGAGCTTCTCGACGTCCCCGCTCACCGAGACGCGCCCCGTGCGCGCCGGCGCGACCTCCGCCGGGCTGTCCGTCGAGGGCGCGGTCTCGACCGGGGTCGATGCCGCCACCGGGGCCGACGCCGCGCCGCGGGTCGCGGCCGCCTTCGATCCACTCCCAGATGTAGCGGTCGCGCGCGTCGGGAGGGCAGGCGTGGGCACCTTCTCCGAGGGCGCCGCACCCTCGACGGGCGCGCGCCGCACGGTGTCGACCACGACGGGGGTGGCCTCGACCACCGCCCCCCCCTGCGGAGGCTCCTGCGCCAGATAGAGCGCCGCGCCCGTCGCCCCAGCCACGAGCAGCAGCCCCGCGAAGACGGCGATCAGGGCCAGGCCCAGTCGAGTGCGCCGGGGCTCTTGCGCCGGCTTGGGCACCACGATCGTCGAGTGCGCCTGAGGAGCGGCCATGGGACGCGCCGGCTCCGCGGCGGGCGCGCCGCTCAGCAGCTGGCGCAGGGCCTCGCAGTCCGCCACGCGCGCCTCCCGGTCCACGGTCAGGCAGGCGCGGATCGCCTGCGCCACCTGGGCGGGAATGCCCGGCGCGACGTGCTCGGGTGGAGGATAGTCCCCGGCCCCGATGCTGGCGTAGAGCGCGATGATGTCGTCGTCCACGAAGGGCGGCCGACCTGTGTAGATCTGGTAGAGGATGCAGCCCAGGGCCCAGATGTCGGCCCGCTGGTCCACGTTCTTCGAGCTGCGGATCTGCTCGGGCGCCATGTACTGGGGCGTGCCCATGGCCGTGCCCGTGCGCGTCTGCGAGTAGGCCGCGTCGTCGTCCGACAGGATCTTCGTCAGCCCGAAGTCCGTGACCTTGGGGATGATGACGCCGTCCGCGCTGTCCAGCAGGATGTTGCCCGGCTTCAAGTCCCGGTGGACCAGCCCGGCCCGGTGAGCGCGCGCCACGCCCGACAGCACGCCGCGGAAGATCCGCTCCGCGTCCTCCGCCGTCGCGTTGGCCTCGTAGAGCCAGGCGTCCAGGGTCGGTCCCTCCACCAGCTCCATGACCAGGCCCGGCTGCTGCCCGATGAAGATGACGTCGGTGACGGTCACGATGTTCGGGTGACGCAGGGACGCCTGGACCTGACCCTCGAGCACCAGGCGGGCGCGAATGCCTTCCCCTTCGATCTTCAGCAGCTTCAAGGCGTGGTAGCTGCCGAGCGTGTTGTGACGGACGCGGTAGACCGCGGCCATCCCGCCCTCGCCGAGCAGGGCCTCTACCGTGAACCGATCCACCACCTGTCCGATCTGCAGCATCGGTCCTACCAGGAGCCCACGAGGACGGCGCCGATCCCCGTCCCGAGCGCGAGCGTCGCGGCGCCGATGGCGCCATAGGCCAGGCCGTTCGTGCGTTGCTGGAGGGCGATGAGCTCCGGGTCGGGGCGGAAGGTCGAGGTGTCGTTGAAGGCCCGCTCCTGCCCGAGCGCGGCGCCGTACAGGCCGCCCGCGAGGAGCAGGCTCGCGCCGGAGGTGATCGCGAGCGGCAGGCTGCGGCGCGGCTGCGGCGCGTCGGCCACGTCGGGCAGCGAGGCGGCGACCGGGTAGCTGAACATCAGCTCTCCCGGATCGAGGTAGGCGCTCGCCGTGACGACCCCGGAGGCGTCCACGAGCACCGCCAGCGTGGGCCAGGCCTCGGGCCGCGCCAGCGCCACCCGCCCGTCGAGCTCGAGGCGGCCCTCTCGCGGCGCGGGCAACGGCGAGCTCGCCGGGGCGATCGTCGCGGCGGCCCCGTAGAGCTGCAGGACGGGGTGGTTGCGAGGGAGCCGCGCCTCGGCGTAGCGCCACTCCACCTCGATGGCCCGCGCAGCCGCGAAGGCCCGCTTCGCGCCCGCCTCGTCGCCGTTGACGAAGTCAGAGAGGCCGCGCACACGATGAAGGCGGGCGACCACCGAGGGCAGGAGAGGCGCGCTGAGGCACTCGGCCCCCGCGAGGGCCTCGGACGAGGACGCGATGAACGCGTCGGCGTCCATGTTGACGAACGCCGCCTCCGCGCCATCCAGGCTCGCGACGACGGACGCCGGAGCCGCCGGACATGACGCCCAGCCATTGAGCCCGAGGGCAAGCAGCAGCATGCCGGTCACTGTAGTCCTGGGATGTCGAGAGAGTCAACCGCCGTCGGAGGGGCCGCCACGCGGTCCGCCGACAGGGTTGGGGCGCCTGAAGATGGCTATCGAAGGCCACCACCAGAGACCATGATAGCGCTAACGGCGGCGACCCACCACCCCCCGAAGCTGTAACACAGCGTAACAAGCGCTCCCCTCCGCGCGAGCCCGGCGACCGCGCCCAGCCCGGCGGTAACGCCTGGTACCAGCTCCACCGGACGGGCGGCTGGGGTCGATAGCTTGCCGCCAGGAGGCCGCCAGCGCCCCCTGCTCTCCCACCGACCTCAGCCCTCTCGGAGATGACCATGCTCAAGATCTCAGCGACCTTCGGCGCCCTCGCCCTCGCCCTCGGCCTGTTCGCGGCGTCTGAGCAGCGTGAGCTCGTCCCCCAGGAAGCCCCCGCGCCCGTCCTGGAGACGGCGCCGCTGACGAGCTGGGGCGACACGCTCGAGACCGACGCCGCCCCGATGTCCATCCAGACGGAGCACGATCTGTACGCCACGATCTGGACCGAGGCGAGCTGCAAGGAGGCCTGCCTGAAGGAGAAGTGCCGGAGCTGGCAGTACATCGGCCGACCGGGCGGCGGCGGGAGCTGCACCTGCAGCAACTGCAGCTACACCGACTGAACCAGGTAGAGCCGCGGCGCCGCCGAGGGCGCGAGTGCCAGGACGCGCAGGCGCGCCGCGGCGAGCCGCAGGATCGGGGGAGCGGGCGGCAACATGTACAGGCGCAGCGCGTCAGCGTCCCGCCCCTCGAACGCCTCCAACACCGCTGGAAGCGCCTCTTTTCCGGCGAACGCGGGCCCCCGGAGCTGCTCGGCGAGCGCCGCGCGGGCGTCGGCGTCGTCCAACCCCAGCGCGCGGGCGGTGGCGATCTGCAACAGCGCCCTGCAGGCGAGCAGCTCGTGGCGCAGCATGGCCGGCTGCATCGCGGCGAGCAGCTCGTGGGCCTCCTCGAGCCGCCGCTCACCGAGGCAGAGCAGGGCGCGCATCAACGCGAAGGAGGCCGCCATGCGGCCGAGCTCCAGGGCGACCGCCTCGCGGTGACCGTCCTCGATGAGCTCCCGCGCGTCCCCCATGCGCTCCTCCTCCAGCAGGGCCATGGCGATGCCCAACGAAGAGCTCAGCGCGAGGCGGGGAGAGCCGCCGATCCGCGCCTGCGCGACGCTGCGCTCCCAGACGGGGTAGGCCTCCCCCAGGTTGCCGATGCCGTGCAGCGCCGCGGCCAGCACCGAGTCGTCCAGGATGAGGTGCGCGCGCCGACCGGCCGCCTTCCCCTCGGCGACCAGGCGCCGCGCGCCCTCCAGCGCCGACGCGTAGCGGCCGATGATCAGGTCGAGGACCACCCGTTGGTAGGCCCAGATGTGCCGGTTCTCCTGAGCTGGCCGCGTCGCGACGATCGCGCCGAGCTGGTCCGAGGCCTGCATCGCCTGCTCGATGTCCCCGCGCAGCTCGTGGGCGGTGACCACCAGCAGCCAGGCGATAGCGGCCGACGCCAGGTCGCCCGCGGACAGGAGCAGCCGAGCCGCGCGGGTCAGCCGTCGCCGCGCAGACGCCATCGTCGCCTCGTCGACCTCGCGAAGGCAGACGAGGAAGCTCCCCTCCGCCTCCGCCAGCGCGACCAGGTGGGGAGCGCCGTCCGCGACGCGCGCGAGCTCGTCCACCGCCCGCTGCGCCTCGGCGATCCGCCCGCGCCGCCGCAGGTTCCCCGCCACGACGAACAGGGTGTCGCAGCGCTCGGTCACCTCGCCCGCCGCGCCGAACAGGGCGATGGCCTCCTGGAAGTGCTGATCGGACTCCGCCGAGCGCCCCTGGAGAAAACGGAGCCTGCCGAGCGTGGCCAGCGCCAGCGCCCGCGGGACGCCCTGCTCCGGGAGACAGGGCATCGTCTCCTCCCAGAGCTCGCTGCGCTGGTCCAGGGTCCCGACGGCCGACCAGAGCGCGTCCAGCGCGCGGGCGACGTCCACCAGGAGATCCGCGGGTCCGCGCAGAAGCGCCGACCAGGCCGCGCGCAGGTTGGCCTGCTCCAGCTTGAGCGTCTCGACCGCCGCGAGCGCGCTCTCCCGCTTCAGCTCGAGCAGCCACCGCTTCGCCGAGAACGCCATCCAGCGCGCGTGACGACGACGCGCCTCCTCGATGAGCTCGGGGGAGCCCTCCTCGGCCGCGAAGGCGACCACGCTGAACAGCAGCCGGTAGCGCCCCTCGTTCGGCAGGTGAAGGACCAGGGAGTGGTCCACCAGATCGGTGAGCAGGTGCGCCACCGGCGTCTCGCCGTCCCGCAGCACCGCCTCCGCCGAGGCGAGCGTGAAGCTGCCGCCGAAGACGGAGAGCTGGG
>CAZKWG010000041.1:0-2678 GCA_964556105.1 uncultured Enterobacterales bacterium
GGCGCCCGCGCCGCCGCCGCGCCGCGCAGCGGTCGAGGAAGAGGATCCTTACACCGCCTCCCCTCAGTACCGAGGGGCCGGCCGGTGGACGGATCTTCCCGTCCCGGGCTTCGAGCCACGCGGCAGGCGCGATGAGGACGAGGACGAGGGAGAGCAGGAGGTGGACGCCACGGCCACGCAGGGCACGTCGGCGACCACGGGCTGGCGTTCGGCCGTCGCGGAGCCCCTCCAGCGGCTCGTCGATCTCGCGCGCGGCGAGGCATACTGGCTTTACATTGGCGGCGCGGTGGTCATCATCCTGGTGATGCTCGTCCTGTTGCTCGCCCTGAATCCATGAGCGCCGCTCCGACGCCGGGCGGCCCTTTCGACGTCTGAGGACTCCATGAACATCTCGGTCTCCGCCACCTCCGCGCTCCCGACGCTGGCCTGTGATCTCCTGGCCGTGGGTGTCCCTGAGGGCGCCGTCGCGAGCGCTGTGGCCTCCCTCGACGCCAGCTTCGGCAACCGTCTGGCGCAGGTCGCCCAGGACGAGGAATTCACCGGCAAGGCGGGCAGCTCGGTGGCCTGGCCGGGCTTCGGGCAGATCGCGGCCACCCGGCTGATCCTGGTCGGGCTGGGCGGGGGCTCGGTGGATGAGCTGCGGCGCGCCGCGGGCGTGGCGGGGAGCGCCGCCCGTCAGCGGGGCTTCAAGCACGTCGCGCTGGCGCTGGGCAAGCTGGACACGGCGCGGACGGCGGCGGTGGTCGAGGGCTTCGGCGTCGGGAACTACCGTTTCGAGCGCTACAAGCCCACCTCGGAGCGCCGGGCGCCGGCGGAGCGGCTCACGCTGGTCGGAGAGGCGGACGAGCGCAGCTTCGCGATGGTGCAGGCCATCCTGGCGGGGATGAACCTGGCCCGCGACCTGGTGAACGAGGCCCCGGGCGTGATCTACCCGGAGACCCTCGCCGAGGCCGCGGCGGAGCTGGCCGGCCCGGGGCTCTCGGTGGAGATCTGGGACGAGCGCCGCATCCGCGACGCGGGCATGGGCGGCATCACGGCGGTCGGACAGGGCAGCGACCGTCCGCCGCGCTTCGTGCACATGACCTGGACGCCGGTGGCCCGCCCCGTGGCGAAGGTGGCGGTGATCGGCAAGGGCGTCACCTTCGACTCCGGCGGCCTCTCGCTGAAGCCCTCTTCGGGCATGCAGACGATGCGCTGCGACATGGCGGGCAGCGCGGCGGTCATCGGGATGATGCGGGCGATCCGCGATCTTCGGCCCGATGTGCAGGTGCACGGCATCTTCGCCGCCGCCGAGAACATGCCGAGCCACAACTGCTACAAGCTCGGCGACGTGCTGCGGATGTACAACGGCAAGACCGTGGAGATCCACAACACGGACGCCGAGGGGCGGCTGCTCCTGGCCGACTGCCTCACCTACGCGAGCCGGCTCGGTGTGGACGCGATCTTGGACCTCGCCACCCTGACGGGCGCCTGCGTGGTGGCCCTGGGCGAGTACTACAGCGGGCTCTTCACCGCCAACGACGGCCTGGCCGCGACGATGTTGGCGCGCGCCGACGAGTCGGGCGAGGGGCTCTGGCGCCTGCCCCTGGCCGAGGTCTACCGCGAGAAGCTGAAGGCGGACTGGGGCGCGATGAAGAACGTGGGCGGGCGTGAGGCGGGCGCGATCACCGCGGCCCTCTTCCTCTCGGAGTTCGTCGAGGGCAGCACCCCCTGGGCGCACCTGGACATCGCCGGCCCCGCCTTCATCGAGAAGCCCTTCCGGCACTTCGCCGTCGGCGCCACGGGCGCGATGGTCCCGACGCTGACGCGCTGGGTGCTCGGTCTCGGAAACTAGGCTTCTTTGTATCCGGTGGCGACCAGGTAGAACTCCACGCTCTCCGGACGCACGGCCTTCGGCTTCATGCGGCGCACGGTGGCGAATCGCTCCTGCAGCGCGCGCGTGAACGCGGGCGCGTCTCGCCCGTCGAAGACCTTGACGACGAAGGCCCCGCCCGGCCGCAGCAGGCCCTCGGCGAAGTGGAGCGCGGTCTCGGCTAGGGCGACCTGACGCAGGTGATCGCCCATGCGGTCGCCCGTGGTCGAGGGCGCCATGTCCGAGAGCACCGCGTCCGCCGGCCCGCCCAGCGTCGCGCGCACCGTCTCGGGAGGGATGTCCTCGATCGAGCCGAGCAGGAAGTGGCCCGGATAGTCCTCGGCCGGGTTGATGTCGATCCCGACCAGCGCGCACGCTGGACCGCAGACCTGCACGACGTAGCGGCTCCAGCTCCCCGGCGTGCAGCCGATGTCCACGACGCGGGCGCCTCGGCTCAGCACGGGCGCGCGCGCGACGATCTCGTCGAGCTTGTAGACGCTGCGCGCTTGAAAGCCCTCCTTCTGCGCGCGTCGGGTCCAATGGTCGGGCCGGCTGCGGCTGTTCATCGGCGAAGATCCTGGCTGGTCGAGGTGTAGCGATCTGATGTGCACGTTGTTCGTCTTCTGTCATATACTTTACGCTACGCCTGCCGTCCCGGAGCCGCCCATGAACCTCTTCAAGGTCCCTTCCCTCTCGCTCCTCGCGTTCCTCCTCGCCGCGTGCGATGACGGCTCCAAAGACGGCACGGGCACGCCGGGCGACGGCACCGAGGACACCGCGGACACGGACACCACGCCGGGACCGGGCGACGTCACCTACGATGACG
>CAZKWG010000041.1:2778-20498 GCA_964556105.1 uncultured Enterobacterales bacterium
ACAGCGACTCGGACGGCGTGCCGGACTACCTGGACAGCGACTCGGACAACAACTGTATCTCCGACGCCGAAGAGGGAACCGCCGACGCCGACGGTGACCTTGTCCCCGACAGCTCGGACCCGGACAACGACGGCGACGGGATCCAGGACGCCATCGAGATCGGCGACGACTGCGCCGAGGTGGACACCGACGGCGACGGGATCCAGGACTATGTCGACCGTGACTCGGACGGCGACGGCGTGGGCGACGTCTACGAGGCGGGCACCACGGAGTTCGAGGACGAGCCGCAGGACACCGACGGCGACGGCACCCCGGACTATCTGGACGGCGACTCGGACGGGGACGGCATCTCCGACAGCGCCGAGGGCGGCGTCAGCAGCGCCGACCAGGAGCCGCGCGACACGGACGGCGACGGGCGCTACGACATCGAGGACACCGACTCGGATGGCGACGCCATCGCCGATGACGAGGAGGACGGCTACGGCACCGACGCCTACGACGCCGACACGGACGACGACGGCTTCTCCGACGGCGGCGAGGTCGTCGCCGGCAGCGATCCCACCGACCCCACCTCGGTGATCGACGGCCTCTACGTCGAGGTGCCCGAGCGCACCGAGGTCGAGGAGATCTTCGCCTTCGAGCTGGCCATCGAGATGGGCGACATCGCCTTTCTCCTCGACACCACCTGCTCGATGGGCGCGACCGCGGACGCGATGGCCGGGGAGTTCGCCGAGATCGTCAGCGAGCTCTCCGAGGTTCTGCCCGACGCGCAGTATGGGCACGCCACCTACGACGACTACGCGTACGGAAGCTACGGCTCCTCCGCTTGGAGCGACAAGCCCTTCGAGCTGCGCCAGCAGATCACGGACGACATCCGCGACGTTCAGTCTGCGCTCTCGGCGACCGAGACCCACAACGGGATGGACGGCCCGGAGTCCGGGATGGAGGGCCTCTATCAGGGCGCGACCGGCACCGGCTACGACCAGGACTGCGACGGCGTGTACGACTCGGACACCGACATCAAGCCCTTCCTCATGGGCTTTGGCGACCCCTTCGGCGGCAGCGGTGGTCAGTTCTACCAGGGAGGCGACGACAGCACGGGTACCTTGGGCGGCTACGGCTTCCGCGAGTTCGCCCTGCCCGTGATCGTCTACGCGACGGACAACTACCTGCGCGATCCGGACAGCGACAACACCTACTACAACGGCTCGCCCGGCGGGTGCCCACAGGACGCCGGCTTCTCCGATGTCGTCGCGGCGGTGACCGATCTCGGCGCCTACCTGGTCGCGGTCAGCACCGAGTCTACGCTGGCCATCCCGCAGATGGAGGAGCTCGCCGTCGCCACGGACTCCTACGCCGACACCGACGGCGACGGCGAGGCCGACGACACGCTGGTCTTCACCTGGTACGGCTCCGACGACGACTTCCGCGAGACGGTGGTGGACGCCATCGAGGATCTGGTCAGCGCCATCCGCTTCAGCGAGGTCTCGTTGGAGATCGAGGGCGACGCCTGGGGCTTCGTCGTCGACGTCGCGCCCGAGTCCTACGCGCTGGAAGGCGAGGTCGAGGGTGAGATCATCAACTTCACCCTCAGCTTCCGCGGGGTGGTGCCCGCCACGGTCGAGGACCAGCTCTTCGCGCTGACGCTCAACGTGCTCGGCGACGGGACCGTGCTGCTGGACACGATGGACATCATCGTCGTCGTGCCCGGCACCTCGGACTGAGCGCTCAGCGGCGCTTCGCCGCGCCCTCGATCGCGCGCCAGAGCAGGTCCATCCCCTCGTGGGTGACGCTGCTCGTGACGATCAGCTCATCGTCCGCCAGCCCGAGCGCCGCCGTCAGCGCGCGCAGGGTTGGCTTGCGCGCGGACTTCGTCAGGCGGTCGACGCGCGTCGCCGCCACCTGAAGCGGGACGTTCGCCGCCCGCAGACCGGCGATCAGCTCCATGTCCAGCACCTGGGCGGGGATGCTCCCGTCCACCAGCAGCACCACCAGGCGCAGCGTGTCGCGCTCGCCCAGATAGCCCTCGACCAGGGCCTTCCACTGCACGCGCAGCGCCTCGGGCACGCGGGCGTAGCCGTAGCCCGGCAGGTCCACCAGCCGCAGCCGGTCGCCGATCTGGTAGAAGTTCAGGGTCTGCGTGCGGCCCGGCGTGCGGCTGACCCGCGCCACCCGGTGATCGAGCATCGCGTTGATCGCGCTGGACTTGCCCACGTTGGAGCGTCCTGCCATCGCGATCTCGGGGAGCGTCGGCTTGGGCAGCGTCTCCAGCGAGGGGAAGCTCCCCAGGAAAGAGACGGGGCCAGAGGGTCGGTGTGCCATCGACGCCGCATAACCCGCCGCCGGCTATCCCCTGACGCCGGGGCGGCGTTAAGCTGTCCTTCTGAGGTACCGCGTGTTCTCCTGGGCGCGCCCCACTCCGCTGCACGTCCCTCGGCAGATCCCCGCCGACAGGCCGGTCTACGTCATCTCTGACCTGCACCTCGGAGACGGCACGCGCTCCGACACGTTCATGGGAAAAGATGCGGAGCTGCTCCGTTTTCTCGACCAGGTCGAGCGCGAGGGCGCCCACCTCGTCGTCGCCGGCGACGTCATCGACTTCCACCAGGCGTGGATCATCGAGCGCATCTTGAAAGCCCACGCCCGGGTGATGGGCGCGTTCTCGCGGCTGGCGGCGCGCACCGGCGTCACCTACATCTGGGGCAACCACGACCACGACATCTCGGTCTTCCGCGACCTGCTGCGCCTGGACGTGTGCTCGAGCCTGGAGATCGGCGACCAGATCCTGATCCGCCACGGCTACGAGTACGACCCGTACATCGGGCCTTATCTGGAGCAGTCCCACGTCGCTACGCGCGTCCACCACCTCGTCGAGCGCCTGCTCGAGACCTGGCTGCGCACCCCGCTGGAGAACTTCTACAACCCCGCCAACCGCCTCTCGTTCTGGCTCTGCCACAAGATGGTGCTGGCGGGGAACCTGGTCGGCTGGGCGGCGGATCGCCTGGGCCACCCGGATCTGCAGCGCAAGCTGGACGCGAGCTGGCTGTTCTGGACACAGACCCAGATGGGCGACCCCCAGTGCATCTTCGAGCACGTCCGCGCCGCCAGCCTGGACGGGCCGCACCCGTGGATCATCACCGGCCACTCGCACCTGCCCGGCGTGGTGCGCTTCTCGGACAGCCGCTCCTACGCCAACACCGGCTCCTGGACCTTCAACTCCGCCCAGTACGCCTACTGGGACGGCCACGCCGTGACCGTCCGCGACTGGATCAGCGGGCGCAGCTACGATGACCGCGCCTATCGCCCCCTGCTGGATCGCCGCTTCCGCCACATGAATTACCTGGACTGGTGGCGTGAGAACTACCTGGGCTGGTTCCGCTTCCGCTGCGGGGTCGAGCGCCGGCTGCCCACGGGCGAGGACGCCACCGCGGATCGCCCCGCGCCCGTGGGAGAGCCCGGTTAAGCTGAGGCACCCGAAACCCGGAGGTCCCCTTGCTCGTCAACGGCGTGCCCACTCGGACGGTGTGGATGGAAGCGTCCACCGTCAAGCTCATCGACCAGCCCCTGCTGCCGCACCGCTTCGCCATCGTGGACCAGGCCACCCACCGCGACACCGCGGAGGCCATCCGCACGATGGTGGTGCGCGGGGCCGGCGCCATCGGCGCGACCGGGGCCTACGCCATCGCTCAGGCGGCCCTGGAGGCCCCGGAGGCCACCTTTCACCAGTACGTGGCCGAGGCGGCGACCTTCGTGGCCGAGACCCGGCCCACCGCCCAGAACCTCTTCTACGGCATCCGCACGGTCATGTCGGCCATCGAGGCGCAGGGCTCCAACGTGGCGGCCGCCCGCCAGGCCGCCGTCGCCGCGGCCGAGGCCGTCGCCGACGATGACGCCGCCTGCTGCAAGGCCATCGGCGAGCACGGCGAGCCCCTGATCAAGGACGGCGCGCGCGTCAGCACCCACTGCAACGCCGGCTGGCTGGCCTTCGTGGACTGGGGCAGCGCCCTCTCGCCCATCTACGTCGCCCACCGCAAGGGCAAGAAGGTCTTCGTCTTCGCCGACGAGACCAAGCCCCGCGGCCAGGGCGCCCAGCTCACCGCCTGGGAGCTCGGACAGGAGGGCGTCCCCCACGCGGTCATCGCCGACAACGCCACCGGCTACTTCATGTACCGCGGCGAGATCGACATGGTCATCGTCGGCTCCGACCGCATCGCCGCCAACGGCGACGTGGCGAACAAGATCGGCACCTACTCCAGCGCCGTCTGCGCCGCCTTCAACAACATCCCCTTCTATGTCGCGGCGCCTACGACCACCATTGACATCGACTGTCCTACGGGCGCGGACATCCCCATCGAGGAGCGCAGCCAGGACGAGGTGCGCTACACCTGGGGCTGGTCCGATGAGGGCCGCTTCGCCCGCGTGCGCACCACGCCCGCCGGCTCCGCCGCCCGCAACCCCGCCTTCGACGTGACGCCCGGCCGCCTTATCGCCGGCATCATCACCGAGAAGGGGGTCGTGCCGGCCACGCCCGAGGGCATCGCCTCCGTCGCGCGGCGGCCCGGCAAGGCCTGATGCTGCTCTCGCCGGGCGACCCGCTGCCCTGGTTTCAGTGCGCCGCCGAGGGGGCGCCCTCGCTGCAGATCAGCAACTTCGCCGGGCGCTGGACGGTCCTGACCTTCCTGGGCTCGGCCGCCCACCCCGCCACCCGCGCCGTGGTCGGGCACCTGCGCCAGCGCGGCGCCCTGTTCGACGGGGCGCGCGTCGTCCACATGACGGTCAGCAACGATCCGAAGGATCGCGCCGAGCGCCGCCTGGTCGACGCGCCGCCGGGCTTCCTGCTGCTCTGGGATCTCGACCAGAAGGTCTCGCGTCAGCTCGGCGTCATCCAGCCCGCGCCCGGCGGCGGGCGCCCTGTCTACACCACCGTCTCCTACGTGGTGGACCCCAGCCTGCGCGTCGCCGCGACCCTGCCGATCACCGACCCGGCAGCCCACGTGGACGAGCTCGCCCGCTTCTTGGACAGCGCGCTGGCCGCTCCCCCGCCTGCCGCCGAGGCCGACGCTCCCCTCAGCGGCGGTCTGGCCCCCATCCTCCTCCTGCCCGGCGTGCTGGAGCCGGAGCTCTGCCGCGACCTGATCGCCTGTTTCGAGGCGGGGAAGCCCGAGGAGAGCGGGATGATGAAGAGCGCGGGCGGCGCCACCAGCCTGGTCGTGGACTACGGGCGCAAGCGGCGCAGGGACCTGGCCCTCGCCGATCCCGCGCTGCTGGACGCCGTCCACACCCGCATGGAGCGGCGGCTGGTGCCCGAGGTGAAGAAGGCCTTTCACTTCGGCGTCACCCGCATCGAGCGCACGGTGATCGGCTGCTACGAGGCCGAGACCGGCGGCCACTTCAGCGCCCACCGCGACAACACCGGCCCGGCCACGGCGCATCGCAAGTTCGCCTGCACCATCAACCTGAACTCGGACGCCTACGAGGGCGGCGACCTCTCCTTCCCCGAGTACGGCCCGCGCCGCTATCGGGCGCCCGTCGGCGGAGCGGTGGTGTTCTCCTGCTCGCTGCTGCACGAGGCGCACCTCGTCACCCGCGGTCGCCGTTACGCGGTCATCCCCTTTCTGTACGACGAGCAGGGCGAGCAGACGCGGCAGGCCTTCCTGAGCGGTCGCATCGACCCTGAGCTGCGGCGCGCCTTCGGGGCGGCGACGAACCACCGCGTCCGGAGCTGAGCCGGGGTTCAGTCGGCGAGGGCGCAGCGGAAGGTGAGGTTGCTGTAGCCGTTCTCGGGAGCCTGCTCCCACCAGCCGAACAGAACGTTGCCGTCTGGCGGCGGCTGTTTCGCGAGGGAGATTCGCTTTCGAAACATGCCCCATCCACGCCAGGGGTCCTTGGGGTCCAGGCTGAAGCGGCCGAGGGCAGCCGGTGGAAAACGATCCTCTGTCCACTCCGAGCTGGGGCCTCGCGCCACGATGTCCTGCCGTGGTGAGCGCGCCAGCGACTCCCACTCTACGAGCCTCGGGAGCCGCAGTTCGCCATCCTGGGCGTCGCAGTACGCCCCCGCAGCGTCGCGCGTGACGCAGACGACCGCCTCCTGCGGTCCGTCTCCAGCCGTCCGCCAGTCACAGTCCGGTCCCTTCATCTGCGCGCTCCCAGGCCACGCGGCGAAGGCGTCCCGAGTCCTCGGCCTCTCATCAATGCAGAAGCGGGGCACGACCACGGGCTTCAGCTCCGCGGCGACCGGTGGCGGCCAGTCGTCCCGGTCGCCTCCGGTCGGCTGGCCGATGCGAAAGGTCGCCGCCGGGACACGCACCATCCCCTCCGGGCAGGGCGGATCGGCGGGGACCGTCTGGGCTGCGACCGACTGGGCTGCGACCGGCTCGGGCGCCTCGACCTCCGCCCGCGAGCTCGTGATCTCCGGCGGGGGCGCGTCCGTGGACACCACCTCGGTCGCCATCCAGATGCCGCCCAGCGCCATCGCTGCGCCGAGCAACGTGACCGCGACCAGGACCAGCGGCGTGTTGCGCTGCTCGGGTTGGGCGGGGGAGGGGAGCACGGTGACGGGGAGCACGAGCGGCGCGCTCGCGGCCCCCGATCCCGGACCCCCAGGGAGCCGCTCGTCGGTGTACTCCACGACCGCGCCCTCGGGGTCGTACTCCTCGGTCGGCGCGTTCTCCAGATCCTCGGTGCTCGGGTCGGAGCCCTCGGTCTCCTCGGTGATCGCGTCGGTGGCGCCGAGCTCCGACTCGTCCCCGCCGCGCCTTCGCGCGAAGGCCGTGATGGGCTGGACGGCCTGGAGCAGCGCGTCGCGATCGGCGGTGCGAAGGTGGGGGGCGACCACGCTGCGGCTCACCAGCCAGCCGATCTCGCGCGGCAAGGCCATGGCGACGTCGAAGACCGCCTCGTCGTAGTCGATCGGCTCCATGGCCTGCGCGTGCGCGCCGAGGTTGCCCTGCTTCTGCAGCAGCTCCCAGCGGTGGATGTGCGTGCGGCCGATGTCCTTGGGGTGCTTCCGCAGCTCGCGCAGCAGCGTCTCCGAGGTGTCCGCCGCCGCGCCCCGCAGGTGCTCCTGGCCTCGAAGGACCGTCAGCACCAGGTGAGCCATGCCCTCCATGGCGCGGCGCGCGCTGGCCAGGAAGGGCGCCGGGAATCGATCCAGCACGCCCGCGCACCCGCGCACGCTGTCGAGGAGCTCCCGGGCGTAGCGGTCCACCGCCCGCTGCGTCGCCTCGTCCAATCGCTCAACCATCATCGCCTCGACCACCCCGCCTGGAGAACGGCACCGTCACGCCATCGCGCACCACGCAGGCCACGCCCGTCGGCGCGTCGCCCCAGCGCTTCAAGAGCTGCGCGTGCTCGCCCATCAGGAACGCGTCGTTCGGCACGCTCACCCCGGCGTTGAGCACGGCGCCGTAGGCCAGCCGCGCGCGGTGGCCGACGCAGACGCCCAGGAAGTGCTGGCCCGAGTCCACCCACTGCCCGTCCTTCTCCACCTTGACCGGCTTGTTGAAGGAGAGGTCCAGCGCGCCGATGCCCCAGCCCAGGAAGGCGTCCTGGCCGATCAGGCAGGCCTGGTAGCCGTCGGCGTGGCTGACGTTGGCCCCCGGATAGGCGACGCTCAGGTTGAGCATCCCGAAGCGACCGAGCTTTGATCCCGCGCCCATCACCGAGAGGTTCACCGTGCTGTGCTCCTCCACCTTCGCGCCGCGGCCCAGGTGGCTGCCGCGGACCAGCGCGTAGGGCCCAACCTCCACGCCGTCCTCCAGCACGCTCAGCTCGACGACCGCGGTGGGGTGGATCTGCACGCCCTTGCCCAACATGCACAGCCCGCGGAGCACGTCCCAGCGGCTGGTCGGGCGGTTGCGCAGCAGGAAGATCAGGAGCTGGCCCAGGCGCCAGAAGATGGACGCGCGGTCGAAATCCAGCCTGGCTTGTAGTCCGCGCGCGGCCATCGCCATCAGGTTCACGCGCAGCAGGTGCGTCCAGTGGTCGATCTGGTGGACCATCGCCGCGCTGACCGGGAAGGGGCGGGAGGCGAACTGCAAGGCAGGGTGGATGCCTTGCATCTGCTCGCTCTTCAGCCCGAGGTCCACGGTCACGGGCTCCAGCGCGGGGAAGGTCTCGGGGAGCGCGCCCTGACCGGCCGGGTGGAGGCCGATCTCGTAGACGCCGGGCGCGGGCAGCTCCTGGAGCGCCTCGTAGGCGGGGGCGTAGTCCGGGTGATCGACGCGCAGGCGGCCGGGGCCTGCGGCGATGAGCAGGCGCACCAGCTCCGGCGTGAACCAGGTGCGGTCGGTGAAGACCAGCCAGGGCTCCCCCTGGGGCGGGCGGTCGACCCGCTCCACCTTCGCCGCCGCCAGCGCCGCCTCCTGCACCTCGGCCAGCGGGCGGTCGAGCACCCGCGCCGCCCCGATGGGGTCACCAAAGGGGGCGAGGGTGCGCGCGGTCGGGATGCGGACGGCCTTCATCGAGCCGGCATAACGCGGTGACGCCCTACTTCGAGGCCAGGGCCGCCTCGATCGCGCTGACCAGCCGGGGATCCTCGGGCGCCACGGCGCTCGGGAAGCGCGCCACGACCGCGCCGTCCTTGCCGACCAGGAACTTCTCGAAGTTCCACTTGATGTCCTGGCCGCCGCCGGCCGGGCTGCTCACCAGGCTCTGGTAGAGCGGGCTGCGCCCGGCGCCGTTGACCTCCTGCTTGGCCAGCAGGGGGAAGGTCACGCCGTAGTTGATCTGGCAGAAGCTGGCGATCTCCTCGGCTGTGCCCGGCTCCTGCCCGCCGAACTGGTTGCAGGGCACGCCGACGATCACCAGGCCCTTGTCCTTCCAGCCCTGGTAGAGCTTCTCCAGGCCCGCGTACTGCTTGGTGTAGCCGCACTTGCTGGCGACGTTGACGAAGAGCACGGCCTTGCCGGCCAGCGCCGCCTGATCGAGGGGTTTGCCGTCGAGCTGAATCAAAGGGGCCTCCGTGGGGCGAGCGCCGGGCGCGGAGACGGCGACGCCTCCCAGGGCCAGCGCGAGGAAGAGGGTGGAGAGGACGCGACGCATGAAGCCTCCGGTGTACAGGGTGTGTATAGCCTCTGTACCGACTTCTGCAAGGGCTACTTCCGCGACCAGGCCACCATCTTCTCGATATTGGTCTTCACCACGCTCTTCGCCGCCGCGTCGGCGCCGTCGGTGAGCAGGGTCCACTTCGTGATGCCGACGTCGTCGCGCACGGGGGCGTTGCTCACGGCGTAGCCCACATGGTCCTTGGAGATCAGCCAGGCGCCCACGCTGTACGCGCTGCGGGCGGCCTTCGCCGGGTCCAGCGCGCTGGTCTCCGGCTGCAGGTCATACCAGTAGGCGACGCGGTAGCCGTCGCGCGTGCCGCCGTCGAACAGCGCCAGCTCGTGCTGCACGTAGCCGAAGGGCTCCAGGTTCACGCGCATGTAGAAGCGCACCGAGCTCGGCGCCTTGAAGCGCGGGTCCGGCCTGGCGTAGCACTCCTCGAGGCGGGCCAGGTTGGCCTTGTACTGGTCCACCGCCATGATCCGCTGGATCACCTTCTCCGGGTCTACAGACGGGCTGACCTTCATCAGCCCGAAGCCCTCCTCCGTCGGGCTCCCCGCCACCTCCCAGGCCTGGAAGGTGTAGTCCTGCGTCGGCGCGCGGGGCAGCTTCTCGAAGACGCGCTGCAGGAAGCTGGCGGCGCGCAGCGGGCCGTCGTTGGCCCCCGCGTCGGCGCGCTCGGCGCCCAGGGCGAGGAGCAGGGCGGAGATCGTGAGCGCGAGGAGGGCACGTCGCATGGGTTCTCCAGAGGGGCGGTTCCAGGAAGGGGGAGGTGAGCGGGAGGGCGGCCTGGGCTTCTGGGGCTTCTATCCTGGGGAGAGGCTGTGTTCCAGTTGGGGGGCTGAGGACGAGGACTGGCAGCGGCAGGTCATGGTCCAGCCTCACCGCATGTTGTGTGGGTACAGATCCCTCGGTCTTGATCTGGAGGGGCAAATCTGCCTATCGCGTGCCCCCCTTTACACGATGGTGGCTCCGTCAACCCCTCGGCCGATCAGTCGGCCTCGGCTGCCCCGATGAGGCGAACTCGATGCCCCAGGCCTGCCGCCCGCGCTCGCGTCACCAGCTTGCGGTCTGCTGTGATGAGCTCTGCGCCATGCGTTTCAGCCAGCGCCAGGTACACGCAATCGTAGACAGGGTGGCCAATTCGGCAAGCAAGTTGCGCGGCACGCTCGATCACCCCGAGCATGGGCACCACCTCGTGGATGAGTTGAGGTAGCGCGCGAAGGGCACCCGCGACGGCGGTCGCGTCCAGCTCACCAGATCGCTGACGCTTCCACAAGGCATTGCCGACCTCAGCGAAGAGCAGCTCGGGAACAAGCCGGCGACCGGGCTCGCCCAGCACGGCCGCCGCGAGATCGCTGTGCTCCTCCTCGACCAGCCACTTCACGGCGACGCAAGAGTCGATGATGCGGATCACCGGTCCCGGTCCTCCCGGATCAGCGCAGTGGAGTCACCGCTCACGCGCCCGGTGCGCCTCCGGATGGCCGCCGAGACCCGAATCGCGTCCGCTCCCTCCAGCGGATGCGGGTTCACCCAGGCCGAGGTAGCGATGGGAAGCTCGCCCGTGAGCAAGCTCTCCTCGTCGCTCTGCTCGTCATGGATCGGGAGGGAAGAGGGGGATTTCGGCACGGGAGCTCCTTCGAACTCTACTATAGCCCGTCCGCGCACGCGTTGACCAGCGGTGCTGGGCGCGAGCAGACACTGTGTTTTACCCAAAACCAGATCCCTCGGTCTTGATCTGGAGGGGCAAAGCCCCCTTCACGAGCCACGTATTGACGCGAGCCTATGGCCGTCCAGATGTCATCGCGCCCTCGCGGCTTCGATCGCTTGTTTCAGCAATGTGTTGAGGTCACAGGCCTCGGCCTGGGCAGCCAGGTAGGCGTGACCGCGCCAACCTTTAGGACCCCAAGCACGTCGCGCCACTGGCGATCGGAGACGCGATCACCCTTTCGATACCAGTCCAGCTTCTGTAGGATGATATCCTCTGGGCTGGCGACAGGGAGCTGGACGCCGTCGGTGTCACCGACGACCTGAAACACCCGACGATCCATCTCAGCGCGCGACAGAGGGTCTCCTCTCAGCATGAAGATGTCGACCTTCATCGCCGTCGCGAGGTGGATCACGTTGAACGAGGCCCGTCTGCGCATCGCGTCGCGCACGGCATCGTCCGAGCAGTAAAAGTCCTGCTCCATGGCGGCGACAAAGGGTGCCAGGTGTGGGAGGCGCAGGTCGGCGACCAGATCGACGTCCTGTGTCGCGCGCGGGATGCCGTGGATGGAGCTGGCCAGCGAACCCCCGACCAGCCAGGGCACCTCCAGCCGGTCGAGAACAGCGCCGACGACAGCAGTGACCCTCAGCGGCTCAGCGAGGATCACCGCAGACCGGCCCGTGCCATGCGCTCCGCGCCGTAGGCCGCCAACAAGAGGTCATGATCGACCCACAGCGCGGCGAGGCGCAGCTTGAGGATCTCATCGTCTGCCGCAGGATCTTCGGCGCGAAGTCTGGCCAGCGCGAGCTGCTGGACCCCCCGGGTCAGCTCCTCGACCTGTCTCAGCTTTCGGGCTGGCGACATGCGCTGGTAGAGCCCCACGAGCACCCGCTCGGCGTCGGGGCTGGTGTCTTCGAAGAGGGCGGGGCGCGTCGGGTGCATGGACGGCACCTATCCCGTCGAAGGCTGGGCCGAAAGAGGCACTGCGCCCGTCGGCTCAGAGGGGGGCGAGTTTTGCCCAAAACCAGATCCCTCGGCTTGAATCTGGAGGGGCAATTCCGGCACGAGCCCGACCACTGGCTCAGGCGCCGCTCCTCCGCCCACGCCTCACACCTCGGCCAGCGCGAGGCCCTGGGCGCCGAGCGCCTCCTCCAGGAGGGCGACCGCCCGCGGGCCGACGCCGTGGGTGGAGAGCAGCCGCGACCGGCTCCAGCCCGTGAGCTGCTCCAGGCGGGTGACGCCAGCGCGCTCCAGGGCGCGCGTCGCGGGCGCCCCGATCCGAGGGAGCGGCGAGCCCGCCAGCCGCTCCGCCTCGCAGCGAGGGCAGACCGGGCAGGCGCTGGTCTTCTCGAAGGTGTGGCCGGACGGGCAGGTTCGCGTCATCGACCTGCTCACGCCTGGCCTGGGAAGTGCTCGGTGTGCAGCTCACCCGTGCGCCCCATGTACACGACGCGGCGGCGAGGGAAGGAGACGAGGCATCCAACACAGCCCGCCCTCGCGACCTTTGCGCAGAACCCAACATAGGAGTAGGCCGGGCCACCCCGCTGGGCCTCGCGGATCGCGTCGAGGACGATCGCGGCGTCGATGGTCTTCATGGAAACGATATACTCGCTCACACCCCCAGCTCCTCCTCCGCCTCACCGGCCCAACGCAAGGGCTCCAGCGCCACGCCCACATCCCGGGCCAGCGCGCGCGCGTTCATCTTCCTTGCCTGCTCCAGCGCCTCCTCCAGCACGCGGCCGGCGCGGTCGGTCTGGCCGAGCTGCAGCAGGAGGCGACCCAGCAGGCCGCGGGCGTTCACGCTGGTCTCCAGGTCGCCCAGGCCGCTGGCCGCCTCCGACGCGCGCTCCAGCCGGTCGGCCGCCGCCGCCGCCTGATCGGGCAGGACCGTACACTCGTCCCAGCTCTCGCCGCCGCGCCAGGCGCCGGCCGCGCGCATGCCCTCCAGGAAGGCCAGGTAGACGTCGTTCATCACGACGCCGCGCTCCCAGCCCAGGCCGCTGGCCAGCTCGCGGCTCTGCTCGAAGGCGGCCCAGGCGCGGCCAGGCTCGCCCGCGCGCAGGTGGGCGTCGCCGATGTTGTGCAGGTTGACGATGGCGCCGCGCCGATAGCCCAGGCCCTCGCGGATCTCCAGGGCGCGGCGGAAGCGCTCGAGGGCGTCCGAATAGCGGCCGGCGTTGAGGAGGGCGATGCCCATGTTGTTGGTGATGCGGCCCGACAGGATGCGGTCGCCGGCGGCCTCGGCGCGGTCGAGGGCGCGCTGGAGCACGTCCATGGCAAGGCGCTCCTGCCCGTCGTGCAGCAGGGCCGTCGCCACGCCGTGCAGGGCGCGGGCGGCGAGCGTGTCGTCGTCCTCGGCCCAGGAGAGCGCCTCCTCGCAGAGTCGGCGGGCCTCCTTGTGGGCGCCCGCGTCCAGGGCGACCATGCCGAGCTGCTCCAGCGCCTCGACGCGCACCGCCCGCCACTCGGGGTCCTCGGGGTGAGCGGCGCAGAGGGGCGGCACCATCTCCAGGTGGACCTGCGCCATCTCCGCCTCGCCGCGCCCCTGGTAGAGCCGGCCCAGGGCGAGCAGCGCGCGCGCCTCCATCCAGCGGTCGGCCTGCTCCTCGGCCAGGTCCATCGCCACCTCGAGGTGGGCCATCGCCCGCTCGTCGTGCCCCAGCAGGGCACGCGCCTCGCCGGCATGCAAGCGGAGGAGGAGCTGGGTGCCGTCGCGATCATTGGCTTCTTCGCCGGCTTCTATCCAGCCCAGCCCGCGCTCCCACCAGCTGGCGGCCTCCTCCAACAACTGCTGCTGGATGAGCAGCTCGCCCAGGCGACCGGCGTGGCGCGCGGCCTCGACCATGCGGCCGGCGCCGGCGCAGTGGGTGGCGAGGGCCTGGCGGTGGCCGTCCAGGTTGTCGGCGTGCAGCCGGGCGATGGCGTCGGCCACGCGGCCGTGCAGCTCCCGGCGCGATCCGTCCAGGATGCTGCGGCGCACGACCTCCCAGACCAGCGGGCTGGCGAAGGCGATGCGGCCGTCGGTGGCGGGCCAGGCGGCGACCAGCAGCCCGACCTCGGAGAGCGCGGCGGTGGTCGCGTCCACGTCGGCCAGCCCGGCGGCCTGGGCCAGCAGGGGGGTGGTGAACGAGAGCCCGAGCACGGACGCCACCTGAAGAACGGCCTTCAAGCAGGGCTCCAGCGCGTCCACGCGCGCGGCAAGCAGGCTCTCCAGCTCCAGCGGCAGCCCGAGCGGACCCTCGGTGTCCACCAGCGCCGCCACCCCGTCCTGCACGACGATTCGACCGGCGGAGCGCAGCGCGTTGACCAGCTCGGTGAGGTAGAGCGCGTTGCCCTCGGCGGTGGCGGCGAGTCGGACCATGCTCGCCTCGTCCACCGCGACCGCCGCGAGCAGCTCAGCGACGATGCGCGCCTGCGTGCCGAACGGCAGGGGCTCCAGGTGGATCTCCCAGGTCGGAGGCCCGAGCTCCGGGGGGATCGGGCCCGAGGACGTGAGCAGGAAGAGCACGGGCTCGCCCTGGCAGGCGCGGATGACGTGGCCCACCAGGCCGCGCTCGGTGGGGTCGAGGTTCTGCACGTCCTCCACCGCCAGCACGACCGGGCCCTGCTGGGCGAGGCCGCGGACCAGGCGCGCGGAGGTGGCGAACATCGCCTCGGGCGTGGGGCCGCCCCTGGCCTGTGGATCGGGGGCGTAGAGGGCGCGCAGCAGGGCGCGGTCAGACGCGTTCAGGTTCAGGTGCTTGACCTGGTCCAGGCGGCCGAGCAGGGCGGGGCGATCGGAGCTGCCCTCCAGCCCGAGCATGCCGGAGAGCAGGTCGCGGAAGGGCGTAAAGGGCAGGTCCTCGGCGAAGGGCTCGGCGCGCCCGGCGTAGAAGGGGACGCCGCGCGGGCGGGCCAGCTCCTGCATCTCGCGGACCAGGCGGCTCTTGCCCATGCCGGGCTCGCCGAGGATGGCCAGCACCCCGCCCTGTCCGCGCGCCAGGCTGGAGAAGGCCTGGGAGAGGCGCTCCAGCTCCTCGCCGCGGCGGTGCCAGCGCCCGGCGCCCAGGGCCGGCTGCGCGCGTCGGCCGAGCAGGGCCAGCGCGCTCGCCGCCCGACCGCGGGCTCGGATGGCGAGGGGCGCGGAGAAGGCGAAGCGCTCGGACGCGCCGGAGGCGACGGACTCGCTCACCAGGGTCTGGCCGGCGGCGGCCTCCGCCGCGAGGCGCTGGGCCAGCTTCATCGTGTCGCCGCGCGCCAGGTAGCGATCGGGGCGGCGACGGCTGCGCGAGAGGGCCAGCTCTCCGCGGTGGATCCCCAGGCTCAGGCTGGTGGCGAGGCCCTTGGCCGCGAGCTGGCGGATGCTGCGATGCAGGGCGCCGGCCGCCGCCAGCGCGCGGTCGAGATCGTGTGGATCAGCGCGCTGAACGCCCCAGAACACCACGAAGGTGTCGTCCAGGTAGCGGTTGAGCGTGCCGCCGTGCTGCTCGGAGACGCGGCGGATGCGGCGGATGATCTGGAAGTGCCGGCGGACGATGACGTCGGTGCCCAGCACGGCCGAGCTCTCGGTCAGCCCGGTGATCTCGCCCACCAGCACGACGACGGGCTTCTGCTCGCCCGGCAGGGGCTCGGGTCCACCGCCGAGCCGCGCCGCGGGGCGATCCGAGGGCTCGGCGTTCTCCGCCAGGCGCGTGATCTCCGCCGCCAGCTCGCGCAGGCCCAGCGTCCCCGGCTCCGGGAGATCCTCGTCCTCCAGCAGGCGGTGCAGGAAGCCGCTCATCGCCGCGGCGTCGGCGCGCAGGCCGTGGCTGAACAGCCAGGCGCGCAGGTCCTCCTCGGCCAGATCGGCGCTGGGGCGCTCGCTGACGCGCACCGAGAGCATGCGGCGCAGGACCTCCCAGAGATCGTCGGTGATCTCCGGGTGCTGGGGGCGCGGGTCGGGCACGCCGGCCTCCAGCAGGCCGCGCAGGCGCTCGTCGGGATCGGCCTGCGCCCAGGGGCGGTGGCCGGTGAGCAGCTCATAGAGCACGAGACCGGCGGAGAACACGTCGGCGCGCCCGTCCGGCGGGCCGCCCAGCGCCTGCTCGGGCGCCATGTAGCCCTGCTTGCCCGCTCGCCCGGTGCTCACCCCGGCCTCGAGGTGAGCGATGCCGAAGTCCACCAGCTTGACCTCGCCCTGCAGGGTCACCAGCACGTTCTGCGGGCTCACGTCGCGGTGGACCAGGCCGAGGGGGCGGCCGTGCGCGTCGGTGCGGGCGTGGGCATAGGCCAGCCCGCGCAGCACGCTGGCCACGCAGAAGACGGCCAGCGGCGCGGGGAAGGTCTCGCCGCGCTCGCGGAGCATGCGGCTGATGCGCGTGAGATCCCGGCCGTGGATGTACTCCATGGCGATGTAGGGGTCGTCAGCGACCCGCCCCAGCTCGAAGACCGCGACGATGTTCGGGTGCGCCAGCCCGGCGCAGACCTTCGCCTCCTGGATGAACAGGTTCATGATCTGCGGATTCCTGGCCAGCTCCGGCAGGATCCGCTTGATCACCAGCCGCTTCTCGAAGCCCTCCAGACCGAAGCTGCGGGCCAGGAACACCTCGGCCATCCCGCCCGTGGCGATGCGCTCCATCAGCTCGTACTTGCCGAAGCGCGCAGGGAGCTCCATGCTCCTCCTCGTGAAGCTCGCGGTGGGAGAGACTCTTCACAGGCGTATCCTGGTCTGCGTCGTCCGGGAGGGCAGGACGGGATAGGACGCTCGGTGGTTCTCTCTCGGCCCCCGCTGGGGCCCTTCCCCGCTCCCGGTCGCACCCGATGCTCTCCCCGCTGAATTCCCGCCTGCTCCCTGTGTTGCCTGTCCGCGAGCTGGTGCTTCTGCCCGGCATGATCGCGCGAATGCACATCATCCGGCCCGGAGCGGTCTCCGCGCTGGAGGCCCACCTGGCCAACCCCCAGCGGCCGCTGCTGGTCGTGCCCTTCGAGGGCCCGCTGGACGACCCGCTGCCCGAAGAGATCGGAGAGGTCGGCTGCACCGCCCGCGTCGCGCGCGCCGTGCGCCTGGGGGACGGCACCAGCCGCGTGCTGCTGGAGGGCCTGGAGCGCGTGCGCGTCTCGGCCCCCCGCACCGATCCCGACACCGGCCTGCTGGCCGCCGGGCGCCCCCTGCACGACATCATCGAGTCGATGGAGCAGGTCGAGCTGCTGGCGCAGAAGGTGCGCGAGGGCCTCAAGGGCCTGGTGCACGAGGACGGGCGCTTCCCGGCCGGTCTGGAGAAGCTGGCCGAGCTGCCCAACGAGCCCGGTCGCCTGGCCGACATGGTGGCCTCGATCCTCACCATCCCGCTGGACGAGCGCCGCGCCATCCTCGCCGAGCCGCGGGTCGAGGCCCGCCTGGACAAGGTGGTAGTGGGCGTCCACCGCGAGTGGCGATACCGCAGCCTGGACGCGAAGATCCAGCGCGAGCTGGCCGCCACCATGGACAAGCAGCAGCGCGAGTTCTACCTGCGCGAGCAGATCCGCTCCTTCCAGAAGGAGCTGGGCGAGGGCCCGGGGACGGCCTGGGACGACACCACCGCCCTCGAGCAGCGCCTGCGCGAGGCGGGCCTGCCCGAGACCAGCCTGGAGGAGGCGCTGCGCGAGCTGGAGCGCCTGCGCCGCATGCACCCGGACGCCGCCGAGTACACCGTCACGCGGACGTGGATCGACTGGCTGCTCAGCCTGCCCTGGAAGGTGATGACCGAGGACAGCACGGACATCGCCCAGGCGGCGGGCGTGCTGGCCGAGGACCACTTCGGCCTGGAGAAGGTGAAGGAGCGTATACTAGAGTATCTAGCCGTCCGTCGCCTCAAGCCGGACGGCAAGGGCCCGATCTTGTGCTTCGTGGGTCCACCCGGCGTGGGCAAGACCAGCCTGGGCCGCAGCATCGCGCGGGCGCTGGGCCGCAAATTCCAGCGCGTCAGCCTGGGCGGCGTCAAGGACGAGGCGGAGATCCGCGGCCACCGCC
>CAZKWG010000042.1:0-20462 GCA_964556105.1 uncultured Enterobacterales bacterium
CCGCGCTGATCGCGGCCTCGTGGGACAGGCCGCTGGCCAGCAGCGACGCCGTCGCCGTCGCCAGATCGCCGATGCGCACGGCGCCCCCCGGAGCGCGCGCCGCGTCGCGGATCAGGTTCACCGCGACGTCCTCTCCAAAGGACAGAGAGAGCAGATCGCCCAGGCTGGTCAGCGCCTCGCCCCGCAGCTCGGGCGGGAGCTCGGACAGGCTGCGCACCGCGGCCCGCGAGGCCCCCGCCGACAGCGCCCCCGCCGCCGCGGCGAGCGTCCGATCGCGCTCCGGACCACGCGCGCTCTCGCCGATCAGCGTGTCGGCCAGCGCGAGGTTGGCGCGCAGCGCGGCGACCACGCTCGCCACCCGCGCCTCGGAGACGCCCTTCGCCAGCCCCTCGCGCGCCTTGGCCTCCAGCACGTCGGAGGGCAGACCGGCCTGCCGCGCGAGATCGAGCTCCACCCGCACCGAAGGAGGCAGCTCGGAGGCACGCACGACCCCCGGCCGCGCGAACCCCAGCGCGAGGAGGGCCACGAGGAGGGCTAGGGGTCGTCGTAGAGGTCCGAGCATCGCCGGTATACAGCCTCCGTCTCCTCATTACGGGCGAGCGTCAACTCAGGATACAGCGTGTCGAGCATCTGGCGGAGCATCTCCCGGCCGCGGCGCACGCGCTGCTTGAGCGCCGGCTCGCTGACGCCGAGGATCTCCGACATCTCCTGGTATCCGAGCTCCTGGAGATGAAACAGGGAGAGGGCCTCCCGATAGATGGGCGGGAGAGCGGCCAGGAGCTCGCGCACGCGCGCGTCCTGATCTTTGCGCTCCAGCAAGGCGGAGCAGGAGGGGGTCAGCTGCGGGGGAGCGCGCTCGATCCTCAGCACCCGCGCCCACCAGGGGCCGCGCATCCGATCGCGGCAGCGGTTGACGGCGATGGTGAACAGCCAGACGCGGAAGGGCCGGGCAGGGTCGTAGAGGTGATGGGCGACCAGCGCGCGCTCCAGCGTCTCCTGCGCGACCTCCTCTGCGTCCGAGGGTCGGCCGAGCACGCGCAGACAGAGCGTGTACAGCGCGTCCAGCTCCGGCGTCACGAGGATGCCGAAGGCGCGCCGATCCCCGGCCTGAAAACGCCGCCCCAGCTCGGACGGGTCCGAGGGTGGCATGGAGTGCAGGGTCAGCACGGGGCGGCTCATGGGCGGAGGTCTTCCTGTCACCCCACTCTATCAGGCGCGAGCCGCGTAGCCCTGCATCCATCCACGAAGATGGGCGTCGATGAAAGCCGGGATGTCCAGCGGCCGACAGCGGACGCCGCCGAGGTTGTCCTGGTGCAGCAGCGCGAGGACGAGGGGCCCCATGAGCGCGAGCCCCGCCACCCTGAGATCGACAGGGGGAAGCTGGTCTTCGGCGACCAGCCGCTGCAGGAGACGCTCCAGGGTCTGCAGGGTGGGCTCCAGGACATGCTGGACATAGCCCGGCCCCTGACCTGCGCCCGGCTCCCCCGACAGGCCCTCGGCCAGGGTGACGCCGTGGACGCGCCCGACGCCGAAGCGCATCCAGGCCGTCACGATGTCGGTGAGGAAGAGGCGCAGCGTGCTCTCCGCGTCCTTGCCGCGCGGCTCGCTCGCCGCCGCCATGTAGGGCTCCCCCTCGGTCTGAAGGTGCGCGAGCATGGCCAGGACCAGGGCGTCGCGGTCGCCAAAGTAGTGGCGGACATTGTTCGGGCTCAGGCCCGCGGTGTCGGCGAGCTCGCGCAGCGAGGCGCCCGGCCCGAGGCGCAGCCAGCTCTCGGTCAGGCGCTGAAGCTGCGCGCCGGCCTTGGCGTCGTGGTCATCGTTCTTCCGGCCAGCTGGCCGAGCCATGCCATTTCCTTGTTCAGATGATCAAAAAATAATGCGAAGAGCGCTTGACGGCAAGCGCGCACACGGTGATTTTATGGATCACACAGACAAGGAAACTGACATGCCCCTCTTCGAGATGTTCAAGGACCAGTGGAGCCCCGTCCTCTTCTCCCCAGAGCTCGGCGACGAGCCCGTGCAGGTCACGCTCGCGGGCGAGAAGCTGGCCCTCTTCCGCGCCGAGGGCAAGGTCCACGCGCTGCGCGACCGCTGCCCGCACCGCGGGGTCTCGCTCTCGCTGGGCAAGGTGAAGGACGGCTGCCTGAGCTGCCCCTTCCACGGCTGGGAATTCAAGGGTGATGGGAGCTGCGCCCACGTCCCCTTCAACCCGGACGCGAACCTGGAGCGGCTGGGCACCACCTCCTTCCCCGTGCGCGAGCAGGGCGGCCTCATCTGGGTCTTCACCGGGCTGGAGCCCAAGGAGGAGCCGATGGTCCCTCCGGCGCTCCTGGACGACCAGTTCGTCTACTACACCACCAGCGCCACCTGGAAGTGCCACTGGACGCGGGCGATGGAGAACATGCTCGACTCCCCTCACCTGCCCTTCGTCCACCGCTGGACCATCGGGATGATCATCCGGCCGCACATGAAGCGGGACAGCCGGATGAAGCTGACCATGACCACCGAGCCGGGCGGCTACAACATCACCAGCGCCATCGACGACCGGCACACCGACGGCGGCGGGCTGCGCTGGCGGCAGCCCAACGCGATGATCCTGGACACCATCCCCAAGGGCCCCATTCAACGCCAGCACATCTGGTGTGTGCCGGTGGACGAGACGACGACGCGGATGATGCTGGTCTCGGCGCGCAATTTCGGCCGCTACAACCCCTTCGTCTGGCTCTTCGACAGGGTCAACCGGCGCATCCTCGCCGAGGACCAGCGCGTGCTGGAGAGCTCGGACCCGCCGGAGGTCCCGGATCCGCGCGAGGAGCACAGCGTGGTGACCGACGGCCCCACCCTACGTTTTCGCGCCTGGTATCTCCGCAATCTCGCCCGCCGCCCGCCCGAGGGGGAGCTGCGCGAGGTGACCGCCGAGGAGCGCGCGGCGGGATAAGCTCTCGCGCCTGGAGCGCGCGTGCGAGCTGATCTTCGTCTCCCTCCCTGGGTGCTCGGCCTGCGCTGCGCGCGCTGCGGGCTGGCGAGCTCGGACCCCTGGGCCTGGAGCTGCCCCGCCTGCGGCGGCGACGCGCGCATGGAGGTGGTCTACGCCGAGGACGCTGCGCGCGTCATGGCCTCCCGGCTGGGCGGGCGACCCCTCGACCTGTGGCGCTATCGCGAGCTGCTCCCGCTCCCCGAAGGCTGCCCGCTGCCGCCGCTGCAGGTCGGCTGGACGCCGCTGGTCTGGGCCCCGCGCCTGGCGAGACACCTCGGCGTGCGCGCGGTGGCGCTGAAGGACGACGGCCGAAACCCGAGCGCGAGCCTCAAGGATCGCCCGAGCGCCGTCGCCGTGGCCCTGGCGCTGGCGACCGGCGCCACCCGCGTGGCCTGCGCCAGCACCGGGAACGCCGCCAGCAGCCTGGCCTGCCTCGCCGCCAGCGCCGGGATCCCCGCGACCATCTTCGTGCCCCGCCGCGCCCCGGCGCCGAAGGTCGCGCAGCTCCGCGCCTTCGGCGCCACCGTGCTGCGGGTGGACGCCGACTATGACCGCACCTGGGAGCTCGCCGCGGAGGTGCTGGCGGAGGTGGCGCGCGCGGGCCGCGAGGTGTGGCTCAACCGCAACGCGGCCTACAACCCCTACCTGGTGGAGGGCAAGAAGACGGTGGCGCTGGAGCTGGCCGAGCAGACCGGCGCCCTGGTCCCCGACTGGGTGAGCGTCAGCGTGGGCGACGGCTGCACCGTGACCGGCGTGGTGCGCGGGCTTCAGGAGGCGCAGCGCGCGGGGCTGATTCCGCGCGTGCCCAGGGTGCTGGCGGTTCAGGCGGCGGGCGCAGCGCCGCTGGTCCGCGCGGCGCGGGAGGGGTGCGCACCGCGTCAGGACAGCGCCGACACGCTCGCCGACAGCATCGCCGTCGGTGTGCCGCGCAACCCGGACAAGGCGCTCAGGGCCGTCGCTCGTAGTGGCGGTGCCTGGATCACGGTCACCGACGCGGAGATCCTCGCCGCCATCGCGAGCGGCGCCGCCCTGTCCGGCGTCTTCGCCGAGCCCGCGGCGGCCGCCGCGACGGCGGGGGTGGCGGCCGCCGTCCGCGACGGCGTGATCGACCCCGACGCCTCGGTGGGGATCATCATCAGCGGAAACGGGCTCAAGGACCCGGCCAGCGCCCTGCGCGCCGTCAGCGGCCCCATCGACGTCGCCGCCGACGTGGGCGCGGCGCTGGCGGCGCTCGGCCTCTAACGGGCGGCCTCCGCCCGCTCGCGATCCGGCGGCTCAGGCGTGATGACGGGCCCGCCCTGCAGGTCCAGGATGGCGACCTCGCGCATCGAGGGCCGCCCGTAGCGAAAGGGCACGATGGAGCTGCCGACCCCGGGGTTGACGTAGACCTGGTGGTCGAGCTCCGTGTACCAGCCGTCGATGTAGCGGATCTTCAACAGGGAGTTGTAGAGGTGCCGCGTCAGCTTCTTGATGTGGAGCTGTCCGCCGTGGGTGTGGCCGCCCAGCACGAGGCCCACGCCGCGCCCCCAGAGCAGCGGCGCGCCCTCCGGGTTGTGGCTGAGGCCCAGGGCGGGCATGCCGCGCAGCCCGGCGGTGGAGCGGTGATGATCGTGGTTGTCGGTGCCGAAGTCGTCCATGCAGACCAGGGCCAGGGCGTCCTCTCCCTGGCCCACCTTCGTCCAGGCGTTGTCGATGACCTCGACCCCGGCGCGCCGCAGCGCCTCGCGCACCGGCTCCACCCCAGACCAGTGGTCGTGATTCCCCATGACGGCGTACTTCGGGCCCTCGATGGCGCCGAGCGTCTCGGTGAGCCGGTCGAGGTGGCCCAGCCCCCGCGCGACGAAGTCGCCGGTGAGCACGGTGAGATCCGGCTTCTCCGCGTTGGCCAGGGCCACCGCCGCCCGCTGCAGGGCGACGGGCGTGACGCTGCCGAAGTGCAGATCGGTGAGGTGCGCCACGCGCTGCCGCCCCGACCAGCCCGGGATGTTCATGCGGGCGTGGACCTTGTGGGGCGGCGTGAAGCCGTAGCGCGGGCCGTGGGACATGCTGAAGATGATGCGCACGGCGGAGGAGGGTGTAAAGGTCGGCGGCGCTGGAGAGCGGGACCTGACGGACGTCCGTCACCCCTGTCGACAACTGTCAGTCCAAGTAGTTGAGATCATTATGGCACCCCGCTTGCAGCTCCTGTCGACGCCCACACCGACAGGAGACCCCCATGGCCTACACCCGCAGCGCGACGACCTCCACCTCTTCTCAGCAGACGCTCCCCGCCCAGGAGCAGCAGCACCAGGACCTGGACCTGGGCGCGCTGGCGATGGTCGCGGGCGGGCTCCTGAGCCCGACGGCGAACCTGGCGATGCAGACCCTGGGCGGCAACGACATGGTCCGCTCCATGCTGGGCCTGGGCCCGAAGGAGCCGCCCAGGTCGCCCGAGGACACCACGAACCCGTTTGAGCGCCTCTCGCGCTGGCAGGCCGAGCAGCGCGCGCTGGCAGAGGCGACCGTTGACGACGAGACCCTTGCCGACCCGCAGCGCAAGGCGACCGCCGCCTCGACCCTGGACGAGGTGGACGAGGAGGCGGCGCGGCTCTACGACCAGGCGATGGCCGGCGAGCCGCTCACCCTGGACCAGGTGGACGCGCTCATCGCCCGCAAGGCCCAGGAGAGCGCCATCGAGTCCGCGCACGGCGTGAACCTGACGCACGCGCCAGCGTCCTGGTGGGCCAGCCTGATGGGCGACGAGGCGGCGGACGCCGATCGCGCCTTCTGGTCTACCGAAGATCTGGTCGATCTCGAAGAGGATCTCTCCCAGCTCTCGGACGGCCTGCTGCCCGCGAACGGCATCACCGAGCTGCGGCGCGTCAACGCGATCGAGGAGAGCCCGACGTCCAAGGGCGGGCGTGACGGGCAGGCCCTGCAGGTCACGGACGCCGCGACGGGCGGGCAGATCGGGTCCACGGTCTTGCAACACCTGGGCAAGGCCATCTTCCAGAACCAGGGGCTGGGCCCTCCCGAGCAGGCCGAAGACTTCGGCCGCTGGCTCATGCTGAGCGCGCTCGAGCGGGGCGCGCACGAGCTCGCGCTGCGCGACGATCCGCAGAGCACCTTGCAGACGGCCGACGACAACTACTGGGCTGCCCAGGAGGGGCTCGCCAACCCCAGCTCAACGGACCCCGCCGACCTGGTCGTGCTCCAGGCCCATGTCAAGGCCACAAAGGAGGCCCGGGACGAGGCGCGCCGCCAGCGGGACGCGAAGGCCCAGCAGGCGGAGATCCTCGAGAGCAGCCTGAACCCCGAGCAGCCGTGATCGACCGGCTCAGGCCCCGCTGAACTGCACGCCCTCGAAGACCATCGTGGGCGTCAGCACGCTGGCGTAGGGGAAGGGGTCATTGCCCACCTCCACCAGCCGGGCGAACAGGTCGGTCAGGCTGCCGGTGGCGTTCATCTCGCCGATGGGCTCGCCCACCTTGCCGCCGCTGACGCGGAAGCCGCGCAGGCCGTAGGAGAAGTCCCCGGTGTTGTCGTCGCTGTTGCCGCCCAGCCAGCTCGTGACCAGCACGGCGTCGGAGGCGGCGGCGACGATCGCGGCGAGGTCGCGCGCGCCCCTGGCGACCACGAGGTTCGATCCACCCCCGGTTGTAGGCGCCATGGAGAGCTTGCGGCCGTAGTAGGTGTCGACGAAGATGTTCTTCGCCACCCCGCCCTCGATCAGCGTGAGCGGGCGGGCGGCGATGCCCTCGCCGTCGAAGAGGCGGCTGTTCAGCCCGCGGGGGAGCAGCGGCTCGTCGGTCAGCGTGAGCTGCTTCGAGAAGAGCGGCTGGCCGAGCTTGCCGGTCCAGAAGGAGCGGCCCTGCTGCACGCTCGCGGCACGGGCTGGGCGCAGCAGCGCGCCGATGAGCCGGCTGGCGGCGCGCGGCTCGACGATCATCGTCGTCTTCGCCGTCGGCCCCCGCTTGGAGCCCAGGCGTCCCTGCGCGCGAGAGAGCGCCTCGGCCGCCAGCTTCACCGGATCGGGCAGGGCGCTGACGTGGTGACCGCCGGCCCAGGTGCCCTCCTCGGGGCGGGCGTCCTCGCCGTCCTTCAGCGTGATGTCCACGCCGTACCAGGCGCTCGTGCTCTCCCAGTCGCCGCTGAAGCCGTTCGAGCTGCAGCCGGCGCCCAGGTTGTGACCGTCGGCCACCCAGGAGCTGGCGGAGATCACCTCGGGCGCGCCGCGGGCGGTGGCGTCCAGGGCGGCCAGCCACTCCGCCCGGCGAGCGGGCTCGATCTCGTGGACCTTCGCGTCCACCAGGTCCAGGTTCGCGGCGCTGCGCCCCTCGAACAGCTTCGGGTCCGTGAGCTGACGGAAGGGGTCGGGCTGGAGGGCGCGGGTCAGGGCCACGGCCTCGCGCACGAAGCTCTGCAGCCGGTCCTCGCGCAGGTCGGTCGTGCTGTGGGTGGAGTAGCGGCCGTCCGCGTGGATCTCCAGCGAGAGGCCGCGGCTGGTGCTCTCCTCGACCGCCTCCAGGGCGCCGTCGCGGTAGCGGGTCTGGACCTCGCGGCTGCGGGTGGCCCAGGCGAACACCCCGTTGGCGCCCGCGGCCTGGGCCAGGGCGACCGCCTGCTCGGCGCGCGCGTGCAGAAGATCAAGCATCGGAGCCTCCTACGCTCAGCGCGGACACGAGCACGGTGGGGAGTCCCTGGCTGACGGGCACGCTCTGGCCGTCCTTGCCGCAGGTCCAGCCGCCGCTGTCCAGGACGGCGTCGTTCGCCGCCATGGTGACGCGCTTGAGCGCCTCCGGCCCGTTGCCGATGATGTTGACGTCCTTGATGGGGGCCGTGACCTTGCCGCCCTCGATGAGCCAGCCGTTCTTCACGTAGAACGTGAAGTCGCCCGCCCCGATCTGCACCTGCCCGTTGGTGAAGGTCTCGGCGATGATGCCGTTCTGCACGCTGGCGATGATCTCGTCGCGGCTGTGCGGCCCGCTCTCCATGAACGTGCAGCGCATGCGCGGCATGGGCGGGTAGCGGAAGGACTGGCGGCGGCCGGAGCCGGTGCTCTCGACCTTGTAGTGCGCCGCGCTGGTCTGGTCGTGCAGGTAGGAGACGAGGCGCCCCTTCTCCACCAGCGTGGTGCGCTTCGCCGGGTTGCCCTCGTCGTCGAACGCGATGGCCCCCCGCTCGCCGGGCTCGAGGCCGGAGTCGATGATCGTGACGAAGTCCGGCGCGATCTGCTCGCCGATCATGCTGGCGTAGATCGAGATGTTCTTGCGGTTGAAGTCGGCCTCGAGGCCGTGACCGATGGCCTCGTGCAGGAGGATGCCGCTGGCCCCGGCGGCCAGCACGACGGGCAGCTCACCGGCCGGCGGGCGCCCGGCCTCGAACAGGATCATCGTGCGCTCGACCGCCTGCCTGGCGACGGTGGCCAGCTCCGCGTCGGTGTACCACTCGAAGCCGCGCCGCCCGGCGAGGTTGGCGCCGTTCGAGAAGCTCTTGCCGTCCCGCGTGGCGGTGACCGTGCAGAACAGCCGCGACTGCGGGCGCCGCTCCTGCGAGATGCGGCCCTGGCTGTCGGCCACCAGGACGTGCTGCTCCTCGTCCACCCAGGAGACGGAGACCTTGGAGACCGCGGGGTCCAGGCCGCGCGCCAGGGACTCCACCCGCTGGAGGAGCGGGAGCTTGCGATCGACGCCGATCTCCGACCAGGGGACGGCGACGTTGTACAGGTCGGCGATGGGGGTGGGGCGGGTGAACGCGCCCGGGATCGACCCCGCGCTGCCGCGGGCGATGGCCGCCGCCGTGCGCGCCGCGGCGAGCATGGAGGCCTCGGTGAGATCCTCGGTGAACGCGAAGCCCGTCTGGTCGCCGAGCACCGTGCGCAGGCCCACGCCCTGATCGATCGACGTGCTGGCCCGGCTGACGATGCCGTCCTCCATGGAGATGGAGTTGACGCGAGAGTGCTGGAAGAAGGCGTCGGCGAAGGAGGCGCCGTTGGCCGTGAGCGTCGAGAGCACGCGTCGAAGCACGCCCTCGTCGATGCCGAACCAGGCCAGAAACGGGTCTTCGCCCGCCGCCGCCTGAGGAGGTACCCCCTTCGCGCAGCCGGCGAGCCAGCGAGGGAGGGTCAGCACACCCACCCCGAGGGCGGCGCCCTGGAGCAGACTTCGGCGGGTCATCACCATGTCGTTCTCCCGATCAGAGGAGGAGTTGTAGCTGTTGGCGCGGCGAATGAAAAGGAGAGAGGTGTCTCGAGAGGTGGAGCGAGCGGCGCGCGCGTAAACGTGGGCGCCCACAGCTCCCAGGATGGGCCGTTCACCCCCGCCCGAGATATCCCCTCCCGGAGAGCTCTCCTCCCCCATGCCTCCCCGCGACACCCGCTTCAACCCCGAGGCCGCCGAGGCCCTGCGCGCCGCGATCGCGGAGAGCGGCGGGGTGGAGGTCTTCGCCATCGGGCGCACGGACGAGCAGGGGCGGGTCAACGACATCGAGGTCCACGCGCGCGGGAACGCCGAGGCCGTGCCGGCGCTGACCAGCCGGCCGCGGCCGGGCGAGGTGGTGATCCACAACCACCCTTCGGGCGTGCTCCAGGCGTCCGAGGCGGATTTTGCGCTGGCGGCCCGCTTCGGCGAAGACGGCGTCGGCGTGGTCATCGTCAACAACGCGGTCAGCGAGGCGCTGTGGGTGGTGGAGCCGCACCGGCGCGAGCGCGTCCGCGTCACGCAGGACGAGGTGGAGGCGTTCTTCCTGGACGCCCTCCCCCGCGCCCTGCCCGGCTACGAGCCGCGGCCGGGTCAGCTCGAGATGGCGCGCTCGGTCTGCGAGGCGCTCAACGAGGGCGACATCGCCGTGCTCGAGGCGGGCACGGGCACCGGCAAGTCCCTGGCCTATCTCGTGCCGGCGGCGCTCTGGGCGACGAAGAACCAGGGCCGCGTCGCCGTGGCGACCTACACGCTGACCCTCCAGGGGCAGCTGATGTCCAGCGACCTGCCGGCGCTCACGGCGGCGGGCCTGAGCGTGCAGGTCGCGCTGATGAAGGGGCGCACGAACTACATCTGCCGCCGCAGGCTGGAGGAGGCCTACAAGCAGCGCGAGACGCACCACGCCGCGATCGCCAGCGTGCTGGAGCGCCTGCAATCCTGGGTGGAGGCCAGCGCGGACGGGACGCGCTCCGACCTGCCCTTCCCCGCTGACGAGGACCTCTGGGACGTCGTCGGCAGCGACCACGATCAGACCCTCCGCGCCCGCTGCCCTCACTACAACCAGTGCTTTTATTACAACGCGCGGCGCCAGGCGGCGAGCAGCCAGATCCTGGTGCTCAACCACGCGCTCCTGCTCTCCGATCTCGTGCTCAAGGCCGACACCGCCGGCACCCAGGGGCTCCTCCCCAAGTTCGACCGCCTCATCCTGGACGAGGCCCACCACCTCGAGGACGCCGCCACCAGCCTGTTCGAGGACCGCTTCTCCGCCCGCGCCGTGGCCCGCGCGCTCAGCCCGCTGATGGACCGCGACAACCGGCCCGGCGCCCTGGCCCGCCTCGGCGGCCACCACCTCTCCGAGGACGCGCCGATCACCGCCGAGTCCCGCCATCGCGCTCGGCAGAGCCTGGACCTGCTGACCCGCCAGGTGCCGGAGCTGCGGCGCTCGAGCCGGGAGCGCATGGAGATGCTCAGCGAGATCGCGCTGACGCCCGAGGCCCCCACCCTGCGCGTCACGCCCGCGGTGGAGGATCGGGAGGACTGGCAGGAGGACATGGAGCCCATCCTGAGCCAGCTCGCCCGCGATCTGCACGAGGCGACCGCCAACCTCACCATCGTCGAGGAGGCGCTCGGCGAGCTGCCCGACGCCCTGCGCAGCCGCGAGCCGCAGCCCATCTTCGATCTCGGCCGCGCCCGACGGCGCCTGTCGGAGATGGCCAGCCTCGCCGACGCCTTCCGCCGCGAGAGCGCGGGCACCGTGCGGTGGATCGAGCTGGCCCGCGAGCGGGGCGCCCAGCCGAGCGGCGTGCTCTGCCGCGCGCCCATCGAGGTCGCCCAGAGCCTGCGCCGCCGCGTCTTCGATCACCTGGAGAGCGTGATCCTCACCTCGGCGACGCTCACCGTGGGCGGCTCCTTCGATCACCTCCTCCCGCGGCTGGGCATCGCCGATCACCCGCGCGTCAGCACCGGCAGCTTCCCGAGCCCCTTCGACTACCCGCGGCAGGCCCTGCTCGGCCTGCCCCGCGACCTGCCCGAGCCCGACGCCCCGGGCTTCGAGGAGCGCGCGGCGGAGGTGCTCATCGGCGCCCTCGAGGTCACGGGCGGCGGCTGCTTCGTGCTCTGCACCAGCTTCCAGATGCTCCGCTCGCTGCACGCTCGCGTGCAGGCGGTCCTCGGCGACCGGCTGCCGCTGCTGCGCCAGGGCGACATGGGGCGCGACTACCTGCTGACCCGCTTCCGCGAGAGCCCCTCGTCGGTGCTCTTCGCCACGGACAGCTTCTGGGAGGGCGTCAGCGTCTCGGGCGACGCGCTGCGCCTGGTCGTCATCCCGCGCCTGCCCTTCCGCGTGCCGACCGAGCCGGTCGCGCAGGCGCGCCACGAGCGCATCGAGGCGCTGGGCCAGGATCCCTTCCGCGCCTACTCGCTGCCCCACGCGGTGATCCGCTTCCGTCAGGGCTTCGGCCGCCTGATCCGCACCCAGCGCGACCGCGGCGTAGTGCTGGTGCTGGACACGCGCGTCAGCTCCCGCTGGTACGGCCGCCTCTTTCTGGCCTCGCTGCCGCCCTGCGACCGGATCACCGGCCCCAGCCGCCGCGTGCTGGAGCGCCTGGGCGAGTTCTACGCCCAGAAGCCGGGCGAGTAGGCGAGCCGCTCAGCCGCGGATCACCCGCCCCGGCCGCGCGCCGGTGTGCGCGCCGCCGCGCAGGACGGGCTCCCCCGCCACCAGGACGTGGGGCAGGCCGACGGGGGCCTGGCGCGGATCCTGGTAGGTGGCACGATCCGCGACGTTCTCCGCATCGAAGGCCACCAGATCCGCCTCCGCCCCGACCCGCACCACGCCGCGCCCGCGCATGGTGAGCGCCTCGGCGGCCTGGGAGCTGAGCTTGCGGACCAGCTCCGGGAGCGGCACGAGGCCCCGCTCGCGGCTTCGGCGCAGGATGCGCGGGAAGGCGCCGTAGCAGCGCGGGTGCGGCTTGCCGAGCAGCAGCCCGTCGGTGCAGCCGTTGACCGCCGGGTGGGTGAGCAGGCGCAGGACCACCTCTTCTGACTGGGAGAAGGCGATCATCGAGACGCCCAGCCCCTCGTCGCGGAGCAGGTCGAGGGCACAGGAGACGTGGTCCTGGCCCGCCTCGTCGGCGATCTCCTGGATGGAGCGGCCGATCAGCTCGGGCCGGCGCCCGCTGGCGACGTCGGCGACGAAGACGCCCTCCCCGCCCGCCCAGCTCCAGAAGTTGTCCCAGGCATGCGGCCCCGGCGCGAGCATGGCGTCGCGGATGCGCGCGCGGCTGTCGGGATCGGAGAGCAGGGAGATCGTGCGCTCCACGCCGCCGGAGTGGGACCAGGGCGGCAGGATCGCGCCCATCATCGTCGAGCCCGCCGTGTACGGGTACTGGTCGGCGCTCAGGCGCACGCCCTCGGCGGCGGCGCCGTCGAAGCGCGCCAGCAGGGCGTCCACCCGGTGCCAGTTGGTGCGGCCGGCGATCTTCAGGTGCGAGAGATGGACGCGACAACCGCTCTCTCGGCCGACCGTGATCATCTCGTCGACCGCGTCCAGGAGGTAGTCCGACTCCGACCGCAGGTGGACCACGATGGGCCGGTCGTGGCGCGCCAGCACCCGCCCCAGCGCGACGAGCTCCTCGGTCGGCGCGAAGCAGCAGGGCGGGTAGATGAGGCCGGTGCTCAGCCCGATGGCCCCCTGGTCCAGCCCCTCCTCCAGCAGCCGGCTCATGGCGGCGAGCTCGCCCGCAGCGGCGGGCCGGTCCTCCATCCCGATGACCTCGAGGCGGATGTTGCCGTGAGGGACGAGGTAGGCGATGTGGACGCCAGGCCGGGCCTGCTCGACGGCGGCCAGATAGCCGGCCACGTCCGTCCAGGTCCAGCGCTCCAGGGTTCCGTCCAGCCCGGCGATGGTGCGCGCCATCTGCGGGCGGTTGGCCTCGGAGAGGGGCGCCACGCTGACGCCGTCCTGGCCGAGCACGTCGAGCCCGATGCCCTGCGCGGCCTTCATCGAGAGCTCGGGCGCGCGAAGGACCATCAGATCGCTGTGGCTGTGGGTGTCGAGGAAGGCCGGACAGACGATGAGCCCGCCGACGTCGAGCTCGTCCGCGGCCCGAGGCAGGACCCCCCAGGGCTCGATGGCGGCGACGCGCCCGTCCAGGACGCCCACGTCTACCGGCTGCCCGGGGCTGCCGGTCCCGTCCAGCAGCGTCCCGCCGCGCAGCACACGATCCAGCTTCATACGACCTCCCAGGCGCTCTCCTAACACCCGGGGCCTGGGCGGCTGGCGCTCGCGCCGCGCCCACCCCGAGGCCGAGCGCGCGCGCGAGGCGCACGCCAACGCGCCTGATACCTTGGCCATCCCGCGACCCGCCCTGGGCCCGAGGCCGGCGGGTCGGGCGCGCGGATCTACAATGCCTAGCATTTACGGCGCTGCCTCTTCATCGTTTTCGGACACCTATGTCTACACAATCCGCCCCTGACCGGCTGCGCCACGGCGTCATCCCCGACGTCTCCTGGGTGCCCATAGCCGCCGTGGGGGCGCTGGCCGCGTTCGCCCTGCTGGGGGACGTGATCTTCTACCCCTGGGCGGTCGCCCTGGGCTCGCGTGGATCGGAGGCGCCGGGCCACCTCTGGGGGCTGTGGACCACCGCCGCCCACCTCTTCCAGTCGGGGCCGCTGGTCCGCACGGCGGATCTGAGCTGGCCCCAGGGCTTCGCCATCCACCTGATGGATCCTATCAACCTTGTGATATTCCTACCCTTCTATGTATTGGGAGGAGGGGGTGCCACCGGCGCGACCCTGGGGTGGAACGCCGTTCATCTGGGCGCGGTGGCCGTCGCCACCTGGGGCTGCCACCGCCTGGGGCGCCGGGTGCTGGGGCCCGACCCTGCCCTGCCCTGGGCCGTGGCCGTGCTCGGAGCCAGCTTCGCCGCCTCGCCCTACCTGCTCGGGACGCCGTCGCTAGGGCGCACCGAGCTGCTGCCCGCCGTGCTCTGGCCGCTGCACCTCGCGCTGCTGCACGCGTGGCTGAGGCTGCCCGTGGGCGAGGGGCCCGGGATGGCCGAGGCGCCCAGCCGAAAGGTGGGCTTGTTCGCCGGGCTGAGCCTGGGAGCGATGGCGCTGGGAGGCTGGTATCTCTGCATCTTCATCGCCCTGCTCGAGCCGCCGGTGGCCCTGTGGATGTCGCGCCGCCTCCCCGCGCGCGAGCGCCTGCTGCGCCTGAGCCTGGTGGCGGTGATCGCCGTGATCTGTACGCTGCCGGCGCTCTGGGCGACGCTGAGCTACCCGCCGCCCTCGCTGCAGCACCTCCAGGGCCAGGCGCCGCTCACGCCGGGCTCCTTCACCCGAAACGGCCTCTCCCAGCTCCTGCGGCAGGGCGCGCGCACCGAGGGCACCGAGCTGTCGCCCTATGTGGGCCTGATCACGTTGGCCCTCGCGCTGGTCGGCGCGCTCAAGGCGCCGCGACGGGTCCTGCCCTGGCTGGCCATCGGGCTGATCGGCCTCACCGTGACCTTCGGCCCCTACGCGCGGCTGACGCGGCCTGTCCAGCCCCCCGCCCCCGGCACGACCGAGGCCGTCCTGACCATGCCGGTGGCCTGGCTGATGAGCGCCATCCCTGAGCTGGCGCTGCTCCGCCACTGGTCGCGCGTCTGCATCCTGGCCTCGCTGCCCATGGGTCTGGCGGCGATGGAGGGCTTCCGCGCCCTCGCCCCGAAGGCGGGGGCCCGGCGCGCAGCCCTGGCCGTGGCGCTGATCTCGGCGATGATCCTGGACCACAGCGTCTGGCCGCGCCAGTGGTCCTGGCCCCGCCCCTCCTTCGAGGCGAGGCCACCCGCCGCGCTGCTGGAGGCCCTCGCCACCCTCCCTCCAGGCCCGATCATCCCGCTGCCGCTGGAGGGCCGCACGGTGGACCCCCACGACGGCTTCGGCGCCGGGATGTACCAGCTCTGGCAGCTCAGCCACCAGCGGCCGCTCTCCTCGGGCGGCATCGGCGGCGAGGACCGCTCCGTCATCGTCAGCCCGCTCTCCGGCCTGCTGCGGCAGATCCAGGTCGCGGTAGACCGCAAAGGACCACAGGATCGCGCGGCCACGGTCGCGCTTACCGACCAGGAGATCGCCTGCGGGCAGGCCGGGGCGATCACCCTGCGCGACCAGGGCTTCGTCGGGATGATCCTGCACCTGGAGCGCCCTCAGGGGGCCCGGATGCGGGAGGCGGTCACGGAGATCCTGGGGGAGCCCAGCTATAGCGACGAGGATGTGCTGGCCTGGGACCTGACCGCGCGGCAGGGGAGCGCGGACCTGGCCAGCGAGGCGAGCTGCGCCCGCTACACCCTCAAGAACCTGTGAGCGGCGACAGCGTCGTGGGCCCGAGATCCCAGACCAGGAAGGCCTGATCTCCCCCTGCGGCCCCGAGCTGCGCGAGCAGCGCCACCTCGCCCGCGCTGAGCGCCTCCTGGCGCGCGGCGGGGAGGACGACGTAGCGGAAGCCGAGCCGCCGGAGCGCCTCCCGCGGCTGGCCGGACTGCAGCGCGCGGGTCAGCAGGATGGGGAGCTCAGACTCGGTCGGCATGACGTCGCGCGGCATCGCGGAGGTGGGCCGCCCGTGGAAGACCGCGCGCAGCAGCGCGTCCTGACCGTAGCGGAGATCGGCCGGGCCCTGAAGCGGCAGCTCCAGCACCGCCCCGTCCTCGCCAGAGAGGGCCGCCATCGCCGCACGTCCGGGGACCGGCTCCCCCGGGCGAGGCCAGAGCGGCCCCGTAGCGCGAACGCTGTCGGTGACCTGCACCGCCGCGAGCAGGAGCGCCAGCCAGGACCCTCGCGGGACGGCGCTCAACCCCGCGGCGGCGGCGAGCGCCAGCCCGAGCGTGGCGATCGCCGAGTACCGGAAGTACATCCCACCGTCTCGCGTGGGATAGCCAAGCGCCTCCAGCCAGGCGACCGGCAGATAGACAAAGTCCTCGCCCCAGCGCACATACTGCGTGTCCAGGACCAGCCGCGGCCCCAGGGCCAGGGTCACTCCGCCCAGGGCCAGCGCCAACCCGAGCGGGTAACCCCGCGCGCGCCGCGCCGGCCCCCAGGCCCCGAGCGCCAGCCCGACCCCCAGCAGCCCCAGGCCCAGATAGCAGGTATGAAGGGGATCATGGCTGGTCTTCGGCGTCGCCGGCCCCTCATAGAGCAGGGTCTTCGGCCGCGCGACCGGGCTCGGGTCGGGCACGCCGCGAGAGACCGGGGAGTGGCGGGCGGGCCGGAACAGCTCGCGCTGGGCGTGGTCCGCCTGTTGGTGCTGGCCGAAGTAGGCGCGAGCGGGGAGCGCGGCGAGTCCGAGCGCGACGCCGAGCAGCAGGGTGCGCACGAGGCGGCCCCTCAGCGGCAGCGGGTCCAGAGGTCGGAGCAGGCGCAGCAGCGCCAGCCCGCCGCCCAGCAGGGGCAGGGCCATCCCGAAGTAGGGGCTGCTGAACAGGGAGAGCGTCGTGAACGCCGCCAGGGCGAGCAGCCAGCGAGGGCGCGCCAGGGCCAGATCGGCCAGCAGCAGGAAGCCGGGCAGGATCCAGGCCTGGGTGTTGGAGATCTCGCCCATGCCGTAGGTGGAGAGCAGCGTCGGGCTCAGCGACCAGGCGGCGCCCAGGGCCGCGGCGATCACGGGCGAGGCCTCTGTGAAGCGCCGGAACAGCAGCGTCGCGGCGAGGGCGGAGAGCGGCAGCGAGAGGAGCTGGACGAGGTTGGCCGCGCCCAGCGGCGAGAGCAGGAGGCGCAGCGGGAGGGTGGCCAGCAGCGGGCCCCAGCCGATGACCGCCATGCCCCAGGTCTGAGGATAACCCGCCTGAGAGGTCGATCCTGACAGATTGGCATGCAAAATTCGATCCACCACGTGGTCCATCACCCACACGTGGCTGTCGCCGAACATCGTGTGCAGGTGCCAGTCCTCGAGGTAGAGCGGCAGCGGCCAGGAGAGCACACAGAGGACGGCCAGGCTCGCCAACGCGGACGCGATGGGCGCCTGGCCGGTCCTCTCCAGCACGGGCGGGCTAGAAGCTGACCGAGGTGGAGACCCAGATCGTGCGGCCGGTCTGCTCGAGCGTGAGCTGCTCGTAGTCGTAGCCGGCAGGGTGCTCGACCTTCCAGTCCAGCAGGTTGCGCACGCCCACACCCCAGGAGACGCCGGCGACGGGGACCTGGCCGGTGAGGGTCATGTCCCAGAGCAGGGCCGGCTGCGTAAACGCCTTCGTGATCGTCTTGCGCCCGCTCTCGTAGCGGATGCGCGTGGACAGGCTCTGCGCGCCGGAGCCGGCCAGCGGCATCGCCGCCTTCAACGCCAGGAGGTGGGCCGGGGAGTTCACCGTCACCGCGCCGTCGCTCAGCCCTCCCTCGCGGGTGTACTGAAACGCCTGATTGACCGCCAGCATCCAGCCGTCGCGCCAGCTCCGCCGAATCTCCAGCTCCTCGCCCACGGTCTCGATCACGTCGTCCACGTTGTCGTACTGAAGGACATCGTAGACCACGCCGTCGATCTCGTTCTGCAGCTCGATGGTGTCGATGAGGTTCGTGATGCGGTTGTAGTAGACGGAGCCCGACGCGCTGACGATGTCGGAGAAGCGCCGCGTGTACTCCAGCTCACCGGTGTAGATGTACTCGGGGACGATGTCGTCGGGGGCCGGGAGCTGGCTGTAGCCCTCGTCGTTGTAGTTCAGCTCGTAGGGGCTCGGCGTGCGGAAGGCGCGACCGCCGACCAGCTTGAAGACGTTCTTCAGACCGGGCTTGATGATCAGCGCCAGGCGCGGGTTCACCGCGGTCTGGTCAGGCGGGTCCGAGGTGTTCGTCTCCGCGTACGAGAAGCGGTCCAGGCGGGCGCCCAGCGACGCGTCGATGAGATCTCCGCCCAGCACCTGGGCGACCGCGTATCCGGACAGGGTCTGATAGGTCGGCTCCTCGTGCAGGTAGTTGCAGTCGTAGTCGCCGTCCTCGCAGCGGTCGGCCTTCAGCCGGCTGTCGATCACCGCCAGGTAGTCGAAGCGCCCCTCCAGGCCGGCGGTCAGGCTGAACCAGTCGGTGGGGGTCGCGACGATGCGCGGCTCCACGCCCGCCCAGGCGCCGGTCCAGGAGTCGCGCACGTTGCCGACCTCCGGATCGACGTAGGGATAGACCCCCTCGAAGGTGTAGACGTCCATATAGACGCGGCTGTAGACCTGAAGGCGATCGCCGATGGACGGCTCGTAGCGCAGCTCCAGAAAGCCGCGCGTGTCGGTGGTCGAGGCGTCCTCGTCGGCCAGCGTCGTGAAGTAGGCCGCGTTGGGGATGCGCTTGCGCCGCGCGTTCCACATGCCCTGAACGGTGAGATCGCCCATCCAGGCCTTGCCCGAGACCGTGCCGGACTGGAAGCCGTCCGCGTCCTCGCTGATGCCGCTCTGATCCTCGGTCTGGAGCTCCTCGAAGGTGAAGTCGCGCCCCTGACCGCCCGCCGCGCCAGCGGAGACCCAGGCGCCCACGCCGCTGTCGTTCTTCCCCGACGCGCTGGCCCGCACCCGCGCCGTGCGCACGCCGTCCGCGGCGATGCCCACGTTCGGCTGGTTCATCGTGTCCTTGTCGCGGGTCACGAGGTTGAGCACGCCGAAGAAGGCGCTGGTGCCGTAGAGGGCAGAGCCCGGCCCGCGCACGACCTCGATGCGCTCGACGTCCTGGAGGTCGGACATGAGGTCGTAGCCGACGTAGGAGCTGCCGAGCTGGTCGTCGTTCATCGTGTGCCCGTCCAGCGTGACGAGCACCCGGTTGCCGTAGTCGCCGAGGCGGGAGAACCCGCGGAAGCCCAGGTACTGATAGATCTGATCGTTGGTCTGGTAGACCCCGCGCGTCCCGCCGAGCGCGTCGTAGAGCGTCTCGTAGCCGAACGCGCGGATCTCCTCCTGCGAGATCAGGGTGACGCTGGCGGGCGCGTCCTCGAGCGCCTGGGCCGCGCGACTCGCCGCCGTGATCTCCTGCAGGGAGCGCAGACGGGCCGTGACCACGGTCTGCTCGTCCGCCTTGACGTCCACGGCCAGCTCGAAGGGCCGATAGCCGGGCAGGGTCACCTTCAGGTTGTGCTCCCCCGCCGGGACCGCCGGCAGCACCGCCGGCGTAAAGCCCGCCGCCTGGCCGTCGATCTCGATGAGCGCGCCGCGCTCTGCGGCGTTGACGACCAGCGTCCCGGTCACCAGGTTCAGGTTGATGGCGGCCTGCACGGTCTGCTTCGGCAGCACGTTCACCATCTGGCGCACGGTCTGATAGCCGGGATGCGAGACGATGAGGACGTGGTTTCCAGGCGGCAGATCGAGGGCGCCGGGCACCAGCCCGACCGCCGGGCCGTCCTCGTTGTCCACCCGCACCGTCGCCCCGCGCGGCGTGCCGTCCAGGATCACCGTGCCGAGGATCTGGCGCATGTCCAGGATGACCACCGACTCGGTGCCGAGCTGCACGTTGACCGGCTTGGACTCGGCCGGCTCGAAGCCCTCCATCTCCAGGAGGATCTTGTGCGTGCCGGGCTCCAGCGCGAGGGAGCGCGGAGAGACGCCGCGAGCGCCGAGGTCCTTCCGGTCCACGTACAGGGTCGCGCCGGCCGGGCGGGTCTCCACGCGCAGCAGGGCCACCTTGGGCTGGATGCGCGCCAGCGCGTCCTCGGCCGCCTTTCGCCGCGCCCCGTCCGCCTCCAACGTGATGAAGTCGGAGTAATGCCGGAAGGCTTGCGGGAAGTCCTCCAGGTTCTCGTAGGCGCGCGCGATGTTGAAGATGACGTTCTTGTTGGGCGCCAGCCGGTTCGAGTAGAGCAGGTGGACCAGCGCCTCTTCGAAGTCGCCCGCCTTGTACGCGTCTACCCCGAGCTTGAAGTGAAGGTCCGCCTCCTCGGCGATGTCGAGCGAGGGCGCCGCGACGGCGCCGGTGGCCGGGGCCTGCGCGGACGCGCTCCCCGACCAGAGGCCGACGAGCAGGATCGCCAGAAACAGGCCAAGGAGGGCCGAGGCTGCGAAAGCGAGCCGGGGCTGGAGGCGGGACAAGGGCACGCCGTCACCTCTCGTCGATGATCCCCAGATCCGGGTTCCGCGGGCGCGTCTGGGCGGGGGGTTGCTGGGCGGGGGGTTGAGCGCGGGGCCGCGCGTTGCTCGGCTGCGACTTCGGAGCAGACGTCTTCTTCATCGTGACCGTGCGCGAGAGCTCTTGCGTCGAGGGGTCGACCACGAGAGACTGCGCCTCGAAGCCTTCCATCTTCAGGGTCAGGCTGCGCTGCTCCTGACGGTCCAGGGGGCACGGAGAGCGGCGTGACGCCGAGCAGACGGCTGCCCTCA
>CAZKWG010000043.1:0-20289 GCA_964556105.1 uncultured Enterobacterales bacterium
GGCCCGCTGAGCGGGACCCTGTACCTGTCAGAGCCGGACGTGGGCTGGTACGCCGGAGAGGGCGGGAACACGATGGGGTCGGTGGTGGACGGTCACGCCGACTACGACGGGGATGGGCTCTCGGACGTGGTGCTGGGGGCGCTGAAGGCGGACGGGGGCCTGGGGAACTACTCGGGGAAGGCGTGGATCGCGCTGGCGACGGACGCGTCGGGCGTGGAGGATCTCCAGGATGCGTCGATCACGCTGCTCCCCGGTCACACCAACGACATGCTCGGGATGGACGCGGCCTTCGTTGGCGACACGACGGGAGACGGCACGGAGGACGTGGTGGTGACGGGGCTGGGAGACGAGACGACGGACCGTGCCGGGCTGGTGTGGGTGTTGGAGGAGACGCTGTCGAGCGGGTCGTGGACGATCACGGACATCGCGGACGCGACGCTGGAGGGCGAGGTGTCGCAGGACACGACGGGAACGGAGGTGCGCGGTCTTGGGGACATGAACGGGGACGGGTACGAGGACCTGGCGGTGGGCGGCGACGGGGTGAGCCTGACGGAATACCGGGCGGGCGGCGTCTATTTGCTGTGGGGGCCAGTGGGGGATCGCACGTCAATGGCCGAGGCGGACGCGCTGCTGCTGGGTCGGTACGAGCAGGAGATGGTCCACCAGATCGGCAGCCGCGGGGACGTAGACGGGGACAGCACGCCCGACCTCTTGATCGGGGGCTACAACAGCGGCACTTCGGGCGAGCTGGCCGGGCGGGTGTACCTGCTGCGCGGCCCGGCGGCGGAGGGGACCAGCCTGCTCGACGATGTGGCGGTGCTCTTCGAGGGAGAGCATGGGCGGGACTGGGCTGGCTTCCGCGTGGACATCGCAGGGGACGCGAACGCGGACGGCTTCGCGGACCTGCTCATCGGCGCGCCGATGCACCAGCACGGCGAGGACGATGATGAGAAGTGGGGCGCGGCATACCTTTTTTATGGGCAGCCTTGAGCCAGGCCCCCCTCAGTTCGTCAGCCTCAGCTCGGTGCCGCCGTCGTCCGCGCAGATGACGCGGCTCTCCTCGTCGGTGCGGCAGGTCAAGGTCGCGTCCTGCTCCAGCGTCAGTTCGGCGCTCGACGCGGCGCGGCCGACCATCTTCGCCGACAGCGTGTAGGTGCCGGCGGGGACCGCGCCGCTCCCGGAGGGGCTGCCCTTGAGCACCTGCTGGCCGCTCGCGTCGGCCAGCTTGATCCATTGGAGCAGCGCGCCGTCGGCGGCGTTGACGGAGACGGTGAGCGCGGCGCCCGCGGCGGGCTCGGCAGGCTGCGTCGGCTCGCTCGGCTCGGCGGGCTCGGTCGGATCGGCCGCGACCACGGCGTCTGAGCCCGGCATCGTGAACCCGCCGTCGCGCAGCACGAAGAAGTACACGCCCAGCGCGACCGCGGCGATGCCAAGGACCAGCATCAGGCCGACGAGGGCCGCGACGGCGCCGATGAGCATGGTGCGGTTGGGCGGGGCTTCCTGCTCGGCGGGCTCCATCGGGGCTCCCTGGTCGCTGGCCTTTCCAGGCCCTGCGACGGCGATCGGCGCGACGCTTCTGGGCTCGGGTCTCGCGGCGGGGGGCGGCTCGTAGCGGGCCGCGGGGGTGCGCTGCGGCTCGGCGATGGCCGCGGCCTGAGCGCGCATCTCCTCGACGTCCGCGCCCGCCTTCAGCATCGTGGGCATCATCTCGTCGTCGAAGAGCGCCTCGCTGGCCTGGGCGACCGGCGGCGGGGTCGTGGGCTGAACCCGGTTGCCCGGCGGCGGCGCGCGCGTGGCGCCGGGGATCATGCTGGCGCCCGGTCGGGGCGAGCCCGTGGCCGGCTCCATGCTGGGCGGCGGCGCCTTGGCCTGGGCGATGGCGGCGCGATCCGGGGTGAGGGACATGCGCCCGCGCCCCTCCAGCGTGCCGTCCGAGGCCGAGCCCAACGAGACCATGATGCGCGTGCCGGTCAGCGGGCCCTGGTGATCGACGCCGTAGATCTCCTTGGTCACCGGGGTGATGACGTCAGAGGCGAAGGCGTCGAGCGAGGCGCCGCTGGCCTGCTCGGCGAAGGCGCGGAGGAGCTGGACGACCTGGCTCGCGTTCAGGCGGTGCGAGGGCTGGCTGGCGCACATGGCGGCCAGGGTCTGGCGCAGCGAGTCGTCCCACTGCTCGTTCGGCAGCCCGAGCGGCCCCAGGCTGCCCAGGATCTCCGTGAGCGCCTCGTCGTGCTCGTTCGCGTCCAGCGGCAGCAGCGGCAGGTTCTCGCCGCGCAGCATCTCCATCAACACCAGCCCGAGCGCGTAGACGTCGGTGGTGTGGTCGCCGCGGTCGCCCTCGCGGCGCTCCGGCGACATGTACTTCAGGCTGCCGAAGCGCAGCGCGCCCGTGCGGGCCAGGCGGCCCTCGTAGTTGCTGCGGGCGGTGCCGAAGTCCAGCACCTTCACCTCGCCCTCGACGCTCACCATGATGTTCGAGGGCTTGACGTCGCGGTGCACCACCTGCAGCGGCTCGCTGCGGCCGTAGGGCACCTTGAAATAGCTGGCCTCCAAGGCGCCGGCGGTGTCCTGGGCGATCTTGTAGGCCGTCCGGGGCGGGATGCGCTCGCCGCGCTTCGCCAGCCGCTCGATGAGCTGCTTGAGGTCGACCCCGTCCACGAACTCCATGACGATGGCGGGCTGGCCCTCCAGCTCGGTCAGCGCCTCGACCCGCAGGATGTTCTTGTGGTGCAGGCGCGCCAGCAGCCGCGCCTCGTCGTAGGTGCGGTCGAGCACCTCGCCCGTCTCCGCCCACTGCTCCTTCAGCACCTTGACCGCGACGATGCGCGAGAGGTTGTCGGAGCCTCGGGCCTCCGCGAGGTAGACCTTCGCGAAGGTCCCTGTGCTCCGCTCCTGGAGGAGGGTGATCTCGAGCTGGCGTCCAGAGGGAGGGTTCATTCTTCCGGCAGGCTCAAATCGTTGCTCCCCTGGGTCAGGCCAGGAGAGGGCGTGGATGCGCGACTCCGGCGCAGCATATCACGGCGGCGCAAAGCGGCCCGCGCCCGGTTCGATGAAGACGCAGCTTGCGTCTCCCCCGGCGGTTGTGGTTAATAGGCGGTGTCGACGTGAGCAGGGCGAGGTCCGTCCTGCGAGGTGGCTCCCATGGTGACTCCAGAACCTGTGGTGGAGGGCCCTGACTTGCTGTTCAGAACCGGTCGCCCCGAGGGCTCCCCCATCTTCGCGCTCTCCCTCGTCGCGTTGATGATGGGGCTCGCGGGCTGCAACAAGGAAGAGAAGGCGCGCGAGGCCGCCGCGGCCGCCGAGGCGCTGCTCAAGGCCGGCGACCTGCCGGGCGCCGCCGCCGCCTACGAGGCCGCGCTGGCCGAGCACCCGACCAGCGTGGACGTCGCCAGCGGGGCGGCCTATCTGTCGCTGCTGACCGGCGACGCCGCGAAGGCCGACGCCACCCTCGCCGCCGCCGAGGCCGAGGCGAAGGAGGCGCTGCCGCAGCTCAAGATGCGGCGCGCGCTCGTGGCGGTTCGCTCTGGGGATCTGGAGAAGGCCAAGGAGCACGGCACGGCCAGCGGTCTGCCCGCCGGCAAGCTGCTGGCGGCCGAGGTCAACCTGGCCGACGGCGAGCGCGACGCGGCGAAGGCCACGCTGACCGAGATCCAAAGCACGCCCGGCGAGGTCGGGGCGCTGGCTGGGAACTATCTGGCCTTGCTGGCCGATGAGAACCCGATGGTCGCCGGCCTGTGCGAGGCCCAGGCCCTCTGGATCCTCGGCGAGCGCAAGGTGGCCGTACAGTCCGCCGAGGAGCTGGTGCTGAACCTGCCCGACGACCGCAAGGATCGCGACGAGCTGCTCATGATCTGGGCCGGTCGCGCCGCCAGCGTGGGCGAGGCCGCCATCGCCCGCTCCCTGCTCGACGCCACCATCTTCCCGCCCGAGGGCCAGGCCTGGCGCAAGGTCGCCACCGCGGCCATCGCCTCCTGCGCCGAGGGCGACGGCGCCACCTGCACCAGCCTCTTCGCCAGCCTGGAGGGCGCGGCGCCCGAGGACGGTCTCGCCGACGCGCGGGCCACCGCCGCGTTTCTCATCGCCGACAAGGACAAGGAAGTCGCCAGCCAGCTCGCGGGTCCTTACGTCTCGAACGCCGCGGCGCGCGCGCTCTTCGAGGCTGGAGGCGCCGCCGCCGCGCAAGAGGCCGCGCCTGGTGGCATTCTGGCCAACTGGCTGAAGGCGGGAGGTTGATCATGGTGGGTCGGTGGCTTCTGACGGCTTCTGTGGTGTTCGGCGCTGGGGTGTTCGGCGCTGGCGCGGCCATGGCGAAGGACCCCGGCAGCGACGGGGTCCCCATTCAGGTCACGGTGGTCGACGTGGAGGGCAAACCCATCTCCACGGCGGTGGTCCGCCACCCCGAGGAGGCCGACCGGCACCGCGTGAACTCGCTCACCGGCGTCTGGGAGGCGGAGATCCTCTACCTGCCCGACGGCTCGGAGCTGGTCTTCACGCCGGGCACGACGCTCACGCTCGAGGTCTCGGCCCCGGGCTACATGACCCAGATCATTCAGTACGATGTTCGCAAGCGGCGCAATCGCATCGAGGTCCTGCTGCCCGTTCTCGACATTGACGAGACGGGGATCGATGAGCCGCTGATTCAGTTCGGACGCGACAAACCTCGGGAGTAAGAAGCATGCGCACGTCGCGCGCGAGCGGCGCCACGCCCCCTCGCCAGAGCTCCATTCCGCGCCCTCTCTTTCTCGGCCTCGCGCTGGGTGGTCTGCTGTTCGGCGGGCTGGCCGTGGGCGCGGCGTGGAAGGACTACTCCCCCGCCTTCCCCGGGCTGCCCTGCACGGACGGCTGGGCGGGCTGCCTGGTCGGCGACAAGGTCGTCACGCCGGGCATGGTCCTGGACGGCGGACAGCGCCCGCACCCGGGCGACATGCGCTTCAGCTTCTTCGACCTCGAGCCGCTCCCCGCGCTCAGCCCCTTCGCCGGCCTCTCGTCGTACACGGGTGAGCTGGCGGGGTCCAAGGCGGTCGCGGCGGCCGAGCAGCCCGCCGGGGGCGGCGATGGCGGCGGCGAAGTGGGCGGTGAGGTGGGCGGCGGCGATGGCGGCGGCGAGCGCGTCGTGGCCAGCTCCGGCAACGGCGGCGGCGACGACGACCCGGCGGTCGATCCGGACGCGGACGCGGCGGCCACCGAGGCGCTGAACCGGCAGGCGGCGCTGGACCGCCAGGCGCGCGCGAGCGGCGGCACCACGACGCCGCCGGTCAGCACGGGCCGCACCGTGGAGACCCCGACGGCGACGACCCAGCCGAGCACGGCGCGGACGACGACCCCGACCCCGACGACGACCACGACGACCGCCACCCCGGTCGCGACGGCGACGACCCAGCCGAGCACGGCGCGGACGGCGACCCCGACCACGACGACCACGGCGACCCCGACCGCCACGCCGACGGCCACGCCGACGCCCACGCCGGCCGTGGCGGAGATGGCGACCCCCGCCGACAACTCCTGCGATGACCTGGTCGCGCTCGAGGCCCCGGCGATGATGGGTCAGCTCGGCGTCCCCCGCCGCAAGTGCCTCGAGGCGCGCATCGGCACCGAGGGCTCGCAGACGAACAAGAGCAAGATCAGCCGCGTGCTGATGGCGGACGCCGAGGCGCGCCGCGATCAGGCGGACTGGGAGCGGCTCATCAAGAACCACTTGGAGAACATCGATCGCTCCGATCCGAGCCTCTGCTTCAAGTACGCGATCTTCCTGTCTCGTGGCGGCGCCGGCAAGGCCAATCAGGTCATCCGCTGGTCGGACTACGCGCTGGAGAACAAGCAGCAGTGGACCGGCGCCACGTACACGAAGAACGTCTACGCGCTGATGAAGCTGAAGACCCAGGCGGCCAACCAGCTCTGGCAGGCGGCGGAGAAGGAGTTCGTGGAGAGCCGCAACGAGGAGGCCGAGGATCGGGCCAACAAGTGGCGCGGCACGACGAAGAACTACGCGCTGGAGTGGCTGGACTACGCCAAGGCGTCCACCCAGGACACCAAGGCGCCGCTGGCCATCTGCGTGTCCGCGGCGGGCAACAAGGAGTTCTGCGAAGGATGAGAGGCTCGCCGCTCCTGCTGCTGGCGGTGCTGCTCGGGTCTCCCGCGTGCAGCGGGGGCGAGGTGCAGCCGCAGGCCCAGGCGGAGGGGGCCGTCGTCCCCGAGGCCCTGCTGGCGAAGAGCTGGCAGGTGCGGCTGAGCGACAACGCCCTGCGCGCGCCGTTCGAGGCTCATCCCGGCTGGGGCGCCTTCTTCCAGCGCAGCTACGAGGCCGCGCTCCCCGCCTTCGCTGCCGATCCCGGAGACGGCAAGGCCCTCGCTCGGCTCCACGTGGAACACGCCGCCCTCTACCGTCAGGCCGCGCGCATGGCGGCGGGCGCGCTCGCGCAGGTCTACGGCCCGGATCGGCAGCCCGAGGATCCGGCCGAGGTGCTCTACCTGCTCGGCGCCAGCCTGGCGCTGCTCGGCGACAAAGAAGGGGCGAAGAAGGCGCTCTCTGAGCTTCCCGCGGGCACGGCCGTCGCCGCGCAGGCCGCCGCCTGGCAGGGCTGGCTGGACCAGGGCGCGATCTGGCCGCCGGACGCCGCGCTGGTGGGCTTCCCCGGGCAGCCGGGCGAGGTCGTCGTCGGCACGGCGCCGACCGTGGGCGAGCTGCCCCACTACCGCTTCGCCGAGCGCGGCGAGGGTGGGCTGGAGATCAAGGCCGCCGACCCCACCAGCCTCTACCTGCTCTCCCGCTGGCACGAGGCCGCCGCGCGCGCCGCGGCGCCCGCCGAAGACGCCGTCATCACGCAGATCCTCTCCGCCTGGCGCATCCCTGGCGAGCCCGCGCCCGCTGCGGACAGCCTGCCCATCGACGACGCCTGGCTCTTCCTGAGCGCGCTCCCGACCTCGGAGGACGCGGCCTTCCTCGCCGCCGCCTCGGCCCAGGGCGTCCCCGCGGTCGCCGCCTGGTCGGATCGCAGCCCGCTCGCCGCCGCGATGGCCCCCGCCATCGTGGACGGGGCGGTCGTCCCCGACAAGATGCTCGACCAGGCGGCCCTGCTGGGCGCCCAGGTCGAGGCGGCGATGAAGGCGAAGACCGGCAGCGCCGAGGCCTTCCACCGCGGCTTCGCCGACCTCGCCCGCGTCGGCGCCCTGCGCGCCGCCATGGTGGTCGCCGACGCCAACGGCCAGACCCGCGACGCGGGCATCCTGCGCGTAAACGCGCTCGACAGGAGCGTGGAAACGGCCGCGGATCCTGTCTTTTTTATGTCCATCGCAGCCTGGGACGCCGGCAATCGCAACGCCATGCGTGCCCAGGAGCTCGTGCATGGGCTATGGTCCCGCTTTCCGGCGGTGGAGGCGGCGCGCCTTCCTCTGGACGCCATGAGCATCCGGCTCGGTCGTAACGCCGCCCCCGCCACTGCTGTTTTCTGAGGAGTCGTTCCCATGGCGCTTCGACATGCCCTCCTGGCGGCCGCAACTCTGGGGCTCGCCGCTCTCGGAATGGGGGCGTCGCTCGGCTACTACGAGGAGAGCCTGCCTACAACCATGAATCCGCTGTTCGCGAATTCCATGGTGGACCGGCGCTCGCAGGAGCTGGTCTTCGATCGTCTGTTCTTCAATGACGCGATCACCAACGAGATCCGCAGCCGCCTCGTCGAGAAGTGGGAGCTGGCCGAGGGCGGCAAGGCGGTCAAGCTGACCGTCAAGTCGGACATCAAGTGGCACGACGGCAAGGCCTTCTCCAGCCGCGACGTCTGCTTCACGGTCAAGGCGATGCTGGACACGCGCACCCCGAGCCCGGTGGCCGAGGGCTATCGCTCGGTCATCGCCGACTGCGAGGTGCAGGGCAACCAGGTGGCGCTGATCCGCTTCACCAAGGTCGTCCACAACCCGCGTGAGCGGCTGGGCTTCGCCGTCCTGCCGGAGAGCGCCTTCGAGGGCACCGCCATCTCGCCGGACCTCGAGTTCTCCGCCCGCCCGATCGGCACCGGTCCCTACAAGGGCTCGCGCGGCCGGCGCGGCGTGACCTTCGACGCCTTCGCCAACGGTCACCACACCCCGTCGATCGCCCAGTTCCTCCTTCAGGAGGGCGGCGATCCGCTGGTGCAGGTCAAGACCATCGTGAACAACGGCGTCCAGGGCGTCATCGCCGTGCCGCCCCAGTACCGGCCCGAGCTGTCCAGCCACGACGAGGTCGCGCTGAAGAGCTACGACCTGCGCTCCTGGTGGTTCATCGCGGTGAACAGCAACAAGGGCGCGCTCTCCGACAAGCGGGTGCGCCAGGCGCTGAACAGCATGATCGACCGCACCGAGCTGCGCCAGCTCACCATCGGCGTCAAGCCGGGTGAGCAGAACAGCCCCTGCGAGTTCATCTCCGGCCCCTTCGTGCAGTCCAGCCCCTTCTACAACCGCGCCGTGCCGACGGTGGACCGCTCCGACCGCAACAAGGCGGAGAGCCTGCTGACGGCGGCCGGTCTGGCCAAGACGGGCGGTCGCTGGCACTTCAAGGGCCAGCCCATCACCCTGCGCATCGGCATGCTCGCGCCCTTGGACAACGAGGCGCCGGATCTGCTCTCGCAGGTCGGCAACCAGCTCGGCGCGGGCGGCTTCGATCGGCAGGAGTTCAAGATCTCCCCCGACGAGTGGACGCGCAAGGTGCTCACCGGCCAGGCCCAGGAGTACGACCTGATCATCGGGAAGTGGTCCTTCGGCATCGTGGAGGACGTCAACGACCTCTTCCAGACGCGCGCCGGGAAGTACGGCAAGCAGAACATCTTCAACTACAAGAACGCCGAGGTAGACACCATCCTCGGCCAGTACGAGGGCGCGCGCACCGACACGGCCGCCCAGGACGCCTACCACACGCTGCACGCGAAGCTGGCGGACGAGCTGCCCTATCTCTTCCTGTGGAAGCTCGACACGAAGAGCGCCTGGCGCACCGAGGTCCGGGGGAACGTCATCTCCCCGTACTACTACTTCACCGAGGTCGACGCCTGGAAGTACGGCAAGTAGACCCGAGGGGAAGCCTTGAACCGATGGTGGCTGAGACCCGCGGTGCGCGTCGCGGTCGCGCTGGTGCTGCCGGCGGCGGTCCCGGCCATCATCACCATGCTGATCTGGGCGCTGCCAGGCGATCCAGCGAGCATCATCTGTCCGCCGCAGTCCTGCGGCGGGACGGAGGCGCTGGCCGCGCGGTGGAACCTGGGCGACGGCCCGTGGCACTTCTTCTCCACCTGGGTAAGCAGCGCGCTGTCCGGTGACTTCGGCAACTCCTGGCGGCTGCAGCAGGGCGTGCCGGTGCGCGACCTGCTCGTCGAGGCGGTGCCGAACACCCTCGCCCTGCTCGGCTTCGCGATCGTCCCGATGGTCCTCGCCACCCTCGGCGCCGCCAGCGGGGTCATCTCGCCGCGGGCGCAGCGCGTGCTGCAGGGCACGGGGCTGGTGCCCGCGCTGGTGCTGGCGCTCATCTTCGCGGCGATCATCGAGATCTCGTTCGGCGCCATGTCCTTCGACGGCGTGGCCGGGACGCTGCGCCTCGTGGCGGGCGCGCTGGTCCTGGGCTTCGCCGACGGCGCCTTCTCCAGCACGGTGTCCGGCGTGCGCGGATTGTTCTCTACCGAGGAACAACAGCGCTATGCGCGGGTGGCGTTGTTGCGCGGTGAGCGACGAATCGACAACACCCTGCCCAACCTCGCGCCCGCGCTGGCCGGGCAGCTCCGGGCGCGGATCCTGCACCTGATGAGCGGGCTGGTCGTGGTGGAGGTCGTGCTGCGCCTGGACGGCCTCGGGGACCTGCTCTGGGGCGGGACGCTGCTGCAGGACTTCGGCGTCGTGCTGGCGGCGGCGGCGGGCTTCGCGGCCTTGAGCGCCGCGCTGCTCCTGGTACAAGCAGGGGTGGAGATCGCCGTCGCCCTGCACATCCGGCGCGCCCCCCGGCTGCCGCTCGCCGCCGCGGAGGCCACTTGATCTCGCGGCGCTTCGCCGGCGGGGTGGCGCTGGCCTGCGCGGGCCTGCTCCTGGCGGGAGCCCTCGCCGCGCCCGAGCACCTGCCGTCCCCGGCCCTGGACGCCGTCTACGCTTCGCCCACGGTGATGCCGCCCTTTGGCGCCGACGACCGGGGGCGACCGCTGTGGATGTACGCCGCGCAGGGGGCGCAGGTCGTCGTCGTGCCCGCGGCCGTCGCCGGTCTGGTGGTCTGCGCGATGGGCATCCTGGGCGGGCTGCTGCGCAGCATGGGCTCAGAGCGCGTCAACACCTGGATTCAGGGTTTTTCCGAGATCATGGGCGCGCTGCCGCGGATGCTGGTTATCCTGGTCGTGGCCCTGGTGCTGCCCGCCGACCAGCGCGGGCTGATGCCGCTGGCGCTGACCTGGGCGCTGCTCGCCGCGCCAGGGGCGATGGACGAGGCGGCGGCGGTCGCCGAGCGGCTGGGCGGCTCCCGCTTCGTCGAGGCGCTGCGGGCGCACGGCTTCTCGCTGGCGCGCATCTTCGGCGTTCACCTCGTCGCCTACAACCTGCGGCCGGTCGTGCTGCGGCAGGGCGCCGAGACCGTGATGCACGTCGTCTTCCTGGAGATCGCCCTCTCCTACCTGGCGCTGGCCGAGGACCAGCCCTCGTTCACCCACTCCGACAGCCTGAAGAGCTGGGCGGACCTGCTGAACCTGGGCTATCCGGCGCTGGTGGTGGACGTGCCGGCGGCCCACGCGCTGGTGGTCGGCCTGGCGCTGCTCGGGCTGGTGACCCTGATGAACGTGGCGGTGGGCCACGCGACGAGGGCGCGATGAGCGCGCTCGCCGTCCTGCGGGGGCTGCACGTGCGGGCGCCCGATCGCACCCTGGTCGAGGGCGTTGACGTCACCGTCGTCGAGCGAAAGGTCACGGCCCTGATCGGCCCCTCGGGCGCGGGCAAGTCGCTGACGGCGCGGGCGATGATGTGCGTGCTCGACGTCGCGCCTGGGCTCGCCGGGGGCTCGCTCCACTACCCCGCGCTGGATCAGGGCCGCGACCTCTTCGCTGGCGTGGCCGGCGGCGGGCCCGCCGCTCAGGAGCGTCTCCTGCGCGAGACCGCCGGGCTGCGCGGCTCCTACGTCAGCTACGCGCCGCAGGCCGCCAGCTCGGCGCTGAACCCCGGACGCACCATCGGCCGGCAGATGGCGCTGGCCATGGCCCGCCGCGAGCGACCCTCCAAGGACATGGGCGCGGAGATCCGCGACATCCTGGCGGAGGTCGGCCTGGGGCCCGAGGTCGCTGCGGCGCTCCCCGGCGAGCTCTCCGGCGGCATGTGCCAGCGCGCCGCCCTGGCCATCGCCATCGCTCCCCAGCCGCGCTTCGTCATCGCCGATGAGCCTGAGACCGGCCTGGATCCCGTGTTTCGGCGCGCGGTCGTCGAGCTGCTCGTGGTGGTGAGCCGCGATCATGGCGCCGGCCTCCTGCTGATCAGCCATCACGAGGACACCGTGGAGCGCATCGCCGACGACGTGGTGCGGCTGGTGCCGTCGGGCTCCGGGGACGAGACGACGTACGAGGGGGGCGAATGAGGCCGCCCGTCGTACAGGTCAAGGGCCTGGTCAAGACCTTCCAGCAGTCCGGGGCCTTCCCCTGGAGCCCGAGCCGCCAGATCCCGGCCGTGCAGGGCGTGGACTTCACCGTGGGCGAGGGCGAGGTGGTGGCCCTGGTCGGGCAGTCCGGCTCGGGCAAGACCACCGTGAGCCGCATGGTGCTGGGGCTGGAGGCGCCCACCGCGGGCGAGATCTGGCTGGAGGGGCAGCGCTGGGACAACCTGCCCGAGGTCGAGCGCCGGGCCCGCCGGGCCCGCTACCAGTACGTGCCCCAGGACGCGCTGGCGGCCCTGGACCCCCAGCAGACGGTGCTGGAGCACGTCCAGGAGACGCTCACCGTGCTGGCCGGGCTGAGCCGCGCCGAGGCGAAGGACCAGGGCGAGGCGATGCTCGAGCGGCTCGGGCTCTCGGCGCGCCTGGACGCGCTGCCCCGCGACCTCTCCGGCGGCGAGCAGCGCCGGGTGACCCTCGCCCGCGTGCTCGCCCTGCGGCCGCGCCTGGTGGTGGCGGACGAGCCCACCAGCGGGCTCGACCCGGATCGGCGCGCGTCGGTGCTCGAGGCCCTGCTGGGCAACCTGCCGCCCGACGCCGGCTGCATCCTCGTCACCCACGACATGTCGGCGGCGCGCGGCTGGTGCCACAACGTGCTGACCATGCTCAACGGGCGCGTCATCGAGGCGCTCGATCTGCGCGTGCACGGGCCCCGCCACCCCTACGCCCGCCTGCTCTTCGATCCCTGGAGCGGACCCGTGCCGCGCGGCCCGCTCGCGCAGCAGGGATGCCCCTTCCGGCCCGACTGTACGCTCGAACGCGCCGCCGTGGACGCGCGCTGCGCGCGGGAGGTGCCGGGCCTGTCGCCGCTGGAATCCCCGCAGCATCGGGTGGCCTGTCACGCGCTCGCACGATCGATGTCCCCGGACACCCCGTGAATCACGTATATCTATACGTCATGACCCAACCCTCTCCCCCTCAGGAGCGTGCATGCCGCCTCTGCACCGCCTGATCCTCCTCGCCCTCGCCCTCGCGTCCACGCCCGCCCTCGCCGCCTCGACCGCCGCGCAGGCCGAGCACACGCGCCTCGCCGACGAGATGAAGCGTCTCTCTGGTCGAAACGCCTGGAAAGGTGTGGACGACGCCTACCGCCGCCTGGAGAAGCTGGCCGCGGAGGAGGGGGAAGCGCTGACCTACCGCGACCACTACCTGGGCGCCTCGGCGGCGCGCGAGCTCGGCGACATCAACGCCGTCTACACGCGCCTGCAGCGCGCGCTGGCCCTCGAGAAGACCGAGGAGGTCACGAGCTGGCTCGCGGACCTCAACCAGAACTTCGGCCAGATCGACCTGTCCATCGACGCCAAGTACCCGGGTGATCGCACGCTCACCATCTCGGAGATGCCCTTCGATCCGTCTCAGCGCCGCGTCATCGAGGCCGCGCAGCTGAGCCTGCAGGAGAGCCGGGTCTATCAGGGGATTCTGCCGCTGGGCGCGTACAAGTTCGGTGAGAAGGAGTTCACGATCGCGGCGGGCGGCGCGGCGGCCCAGACCGTGCGGCTGGAGGCGCAGAGCGTGCGCGGCGACAGCGCCTCGGGCGGCCTGAGCTACGCGGGCCCGCGGGTGGACGTGGGCGTGTCCTTCACCTCCGCTGGCGACCCTGCGCTGGTAGGTCAGCCGGGGGCCTTCTCGGGCCTCGGCGGACGCCTGGGTGTCGGCTGGGAGGTCGGCTTCTCCACGAAGGTCGGTCTCGTGGCTCAGGTGGGCTATCACAGCCTCTTCGCGGGCGCCGACGAGGCGCTCGCATCGACGGGCGAGGACGGTTGGCAGGTCGAAGCCGCTGGCTCGACGATGCACCTCGGCTTCGGCTGGCTGGCGGGCGCGGTGCGGCTGGGAGATCTCCGCGTCGCCGCGGGTCCGGTCTACGCGATCGGCAGGGCCGCGTCGATGGGAACGGGGAACTTCGAAGGGGACACAGGTGTTTCAAGTCCCGTCAGTGAGCTTCAAGTCGGGACCATCCGTGGCGCCGGCGGTGAGCTCGGCGTCTTCTACGGCTTTCTGAACACCGACCGCATTCAGAGCGGGCTCGGCCTCCACGCGGGGGCCTTCTCCGACGGTGCTCGCATGTATCCCTGGGCACAGCTCGCGTTTACAATCGCCCCCGCCGCCTACAGGAGGGACGGATGATCTTCGGCCTGGTACTCGCTCTGTCTGGAATGCTCCACGCCGCCGAGGTCTCGGTCGCAGACAAGGGCCACGCAATCAACCCCTCCTGGTCGCCTGACGGGCAGTGGATCGCGTTCGAGCTCAACAAGTTCGCGGGCAGCGTGGATCTGCACGTGGTCAAGATCATGAACGGGAACCCCGTCGGCGCGCCGCAGAAGGTCGCGCTGCCCGGCGGCTCCTCTCAGTTCGCCTCCGGCGGCAGCGTCGCGACCTCGCCGGTCTGGCTGCCGCAGGGGATGGTCATCTTCGAGGGGAGCTCGACGGGCAAGGACTCGCGCCTCTTCTTCTGGAAGCCGGGCGGTCAGGGCGCGGGCGAGCTGTTGAGCTCCGCGCAGGTCACGGGCGACCTGTCCTGGCCGGCGGTCTCTCCGGACGGAAAGACCGTGATCTTCGTGACCGACGTGACGGGCTCGGGCGATCTGTACGGCTGGGATCGCGCCACGAACAAGGTCTCGATGCAGTTCACCAGCCCGTTCACGGAGTCGGCGCCGCGCTACAATGCCGACGGCACGAAGATCGCGTTCAGCCGCAAGAACCAGGGCGGCGAGGATCTGTTCACCTACGCCGGTGGGCAGCAGGTGCCCTTGATGGGCGGTAACGGCGACCAGACCCGCCCCATCTGGGTGGGCAACAACATCCTGTACTTCACCGACGAGCGTGGTCAGGATCGCTGGGACATCGCCCTCTCCACGGGACCGGGCACCAAGGTCGTGCTGGCCAAGGACGTGCGCCTGCCCCACCGCGCGGCGCCCGCCGTCACGCCGGACGGCAAGTGGGTCGTCTATGGCGTCTCGACGCCCGAGCAGGCCCACCAGATCCAGTTCACCTCCATGGACGGCGCGCGCACCGTGAAGATCGACACGGGGCTGGTCGCCTGCGGCGAGCCCTCGGTCGCCAAGGTCGGCGACCGGCTCTTCCTGGCGTTCACGGCGCTCCCCAGCCAGGGCGCGGACTGGCGCCAGCTCCACGTCATCGACGTGACCGATCAGGTCAAGTAGAGAAGACCAGATCAGTCCGCAGAGACAGGGTCGCCCAGGCCGAGGAAGCGGGCGATGGTCTCCTCCTGGCGCGCGGCGTCCTCGAAGCCCAGGGCCTCCAGGGCCGCCGTGTAGTGGTGATCGAAGAGCAGGTAGGAGAGCAGGTCGGCCTCGTCGGCCGCCTCCTGCGACGCGACGCGGCTGAGCAGGAAGGTCGTCGGGCGGTTCGCCTTGATCTGCCCGGCGCGCCAGGCCCGCGCGGAGAGCTGCCCGAGGTCCTCGGATGGGCGGATGAAGAGGGTGGACACGCTGCGGTAGTGGGTGAGGTAGCCGGGGTTGAGCTCGGCGTTCAGCCGGTCGGCGAAGTCCGGCCCATAGGTGCGCGTGCCCCAGTCGAGGATCTGGTTGATGCGCTGGACACGGTGCAGCTCGCGCTCGATAGGGTCGAGCATCAGCGCGTTCATGGCCTTGCCCGCGAGGAAGGTCAGCGAGAGGGCCTCAGGCTTGACGCGGTGCTCCGGCGGGCGCTGGGAGAGCGCTCGCTTGACGCCGATCACCAGCAGGCGGCGCGCGCCCAGGCGCAGGGCGGGCACCAGCGGCGTGTTCTGGCGGAGCGCGCCGTCCTGGTAGGCTTCACCGTCGATGGTCACGGGCGGGAAGAGGAAGGGGATCGCGGCGGAGGCCAGCGTGTGCTCGGCGCGGATCCGGGTGTGGACCAGCTTCTCCTCCGGGTATGGCAGCACGATGGGCGGGCCCGGCACGCGGCGGTCCATGAAGTAGAAGCAGCGCCCGGCAGAGACCTCCGTGGCGGCCACGACCAGCGCGTGAAGCATGCCGCGGTCCAGCACCCTGTCCAGCGCGGCCCAGGGGAGATCGTCGCGGATGAGCTGGTGCAAGGGGCGGGCGTCCACCAGGCTCAGCGTGTCGCCGATGGCCTTGCCCAGGATGCGCAGCGGCGAGCGCAGCAGATCGATCGCCTCGAAGCGGTAGATCCGATCCACCGTCATCGTCTGCCAGATGCGCGCCAGCTCGACCGCGCCCTCGGGGTCGTCGCAGCGCGCGGCGATGTAGGTGCCGTTGAGCGCCCCGGCGCTGGTGCCGCTGACCACGCGGGGGCTGATGCGCTCCCCAGAGCGGCGCGAGAGCTCGTGGATGATGAAGCGCAGCACGCCGGCCTCATACGCGCCGCGCGCACCGCCCCCGCCGAGCACGAGCTCGAACCGTCGCCAGATCTCGCTCAATCAAGCCCCCCTTGGCGCGGGCCTAGAAATACTTGCAGGCCTTGCTCGTGATGTAGTTCATCGCGCCGTCCGTGTAGTACCCGCTGCCCAGCTCGTTGCCGCTGGAGCCGAAGTACCAGTCCACCTCGGTGTCCGATGTGTACTTCACGCCATAGCTCACCGTGCCATCGGTGCCCTGGTAGAGCTCCTCCGGGCAGTCCGAGAGCGTGACGTCCAGCGTGAGCGTGACGTCCAGCGCCAGATCGCAGCTCGGGCAGGCGCTGGCCGTGCCCTCGCTGGCGGTGGCGGCGTAATGAATCTGGCAGTCCTCTTCCCCCGACTCGACCCAGGCCGGGTTGGCGAAGAGGTACCAGACCTCCTCGCCCGACCAGGTGTCGCCGCCCTGCTCGTAGACGCCGACGAAGTAAGAGACCGCACCTGGGACCTCGTGAAAGACCCCGTCGCTGTCGGTGGCGCCCTCACAGCCGGTCGTGTCGGCGTCGGAGATCAGATCGGGCAGGCCGCCCTCGCCGGTGCCCGAGTCGGTGTCGCTCGGGTCGCCGCTGTCGTCCGGCGACTTCGGACCCTCGCAGCCCACAAGCAGCGCGCCGAGAAAAACAGCGCTTAGAACCAGCTGCATTTGTGGTCCGTGACGTAATTGATCGCCCCGTCCTTGTGGTAGCCCTGGGCCAGCGGCTTGCCGCTCTTGGAGAAGAAGAAGGCCGCCGTGCCGTCCGCCTTCCGCTGGATGTCGTAGCCGACGTCATAGGGCGCGCCGTGCCCGCCCACCTTCTTCGAGCCGCCGTGCGGATCGTCGCGACCGTTCACCAGCTCGTCCGGGCAGTTGCTGCCGGCGACCGGCTCGGCGTGGATCTGGATGCCCAGATCGCAACCCGAGCAGGCGCCCTTGGCGCCGACCTTGCCCGTGACCTTGAACTCGAGCACGCAGCTCGGGCCCACGCCCCAGTGCTTGGACTGCTGGAGCTTGCTGTTGGCGAAGACGAAGAAGCGCTCGCGGCCGGTCACCGTGTCGCCGTTCAGCGTGAAGTCGCCCACGTAGTAGGTGTCGGCTCCCGTGACGTTGCTGTTGCCGACCACGCTCTCGCACTTCCCGTGCGGCAGGTTGGCCCCCAGATCGGGCAGGCCAGAGGCCGACGCCGCGTTGGCGACGCCGCTCTCCGGCGCTGGCGCCGCGGCCGCGGGCTCGGGGGTCGGGGCGGCGGGGGCCTCGACCGAGGGGGCGGACGCCTCAGGCGCCTGGGTCGAGGGGCTCTGACCACCACAGGCGGCCAGCAAAAGGAAGAGGGTGAGCTTCACGGAGACCTCCAGCAGAGCCCATTGTAACGCTCGCGGTCGGCTTCGTGGGGCCCAGGTGGAGGGGGCTCGCGCGCGCGCGTGTTAATGCTCGGGTGGAGGTGAGCTTTGCGGAAAGCGTCCTTGGCGCTCCTCGCCCTGCTGTTCTCGACCCCGCTGTCCGCGGGGGACGATCTGTCCTTCGGCTACCTGACGCACCCCGGGCCCGGTGAGCAGCCGGCCTTCATCGTGACGCCCGAGAAGCCGCTGGTCGAGCTGGTCGTCGAGGTGACGGCGGGCGACCAGACCTACACGTTCCAGAAGGCCAACCTGCCGGCGGGCAAGGACGTGAAGCTGGCCTGGAAGCGGGACGAGTCCGTCACCACGGCCAACGCGCTGGTGCGGGCCGAGTTCGCCGATGGCCACGTCGAGCAGTTCGAGGTCCCCATCGAGTACGCCTACGGCGGCAAGCTCTCGGTGGACCTCTCGCAGGCCCGCGCCGACGTCGCCGAGCGCACCCTCATCGTGCGCGCCAGCGCCCGGGTCGACAGCGCCGACATCACCGCCTACGGCGCCGGCAAGGCCCTCCTCGACCAGCGCACCGTCTCCGTCTCGGGCGGGCCCGGCGAGGTCGTCGTGCCCTGGGCCGGCGATCCGTCCGAGGTCGTCCTGCTGGAGATCACCCTGCGCGGCGGCAACGCCTGGGCCGGCTTCACCTACTCGCCCTGGTTCCTGGACATCCCCCACGAGGACGTGCTCTTCGAGACCAACCAGGCCACCATCCTCTCCTCGGAGGAGCCCAAGCTCGCCGCCACGCTCGAGCAGCTGGACGACGTCATCGAGAAGTACGGCGACGTGGTGCCCGTCAAGCTCTACGTGGCCGGCTGCACCGACACCGTCGGCAACCCCTCGCTCAACCAGGACCTGTCCAAGCGCCGCGCCAAGGCCATCGCCACCTGGCTTCGCGCCCACGGCTTCGACAAGCCCATCTACTACCACGGCTTCGGCGAGTCCTATCTGGCCGTCCCCACGGGCGACGAGACGGACGAGGCGCGCAACCGTCGCGCGGTCTACCTGGTCGGCGCGAACCCGCCTCCTGCCGGATCAGGGGTCCCCGCGGCGAGCTGGACGCCGCTGTAGAGCAGCTGCGGCCGCTCAGCCCTTCCTGGAGGGCGGGCCCGCGCGCAGCGCGGCGGCGGTGTCCTCGAGGTCCAGGTGCGCCGTGAGCAGGAAGACCTCGAGGGCGCGCGAGAAGAGCTCGGCCACCTGCCGGACGCGGGCGAGGCGGTCGAGGTCGTCGAGGGGGCGATCGGCCGCGCGCGCCGCCTGGTCGGCGTCGGCCAGATCGTGCAGGACGCCCTGGAGGAGGGGCTGCTCGCGCGACTCGAGCACGCGGCGGACCATCGTGAGCAGGTCCTGCTCGGCCTCGAAGCGCCAGGATCGGCCGCCGCGGATGCGGCGCAGCACGTTCCACTGCTCGAGCTCGCGGGTGATGATCGAGACGGCGCCCTTGGACAGGCCCAGCTCGCGCTGAATCTCGGCGGCGGTCAGCGGCTGGCCGCGCAGGTAGAGCAGGGCCCAGACCCGGCCCTGGTTGCGTTTGAAGCCCCAGAACTCGATGACGCTGCCGACGGCGTGCACCGCGCGCGCCTCCCAGGCGGCGAGCTGCCCGACCTCGTCCATCGGAGGCGCGGCTGGGAGCAGGGAGGGGGGCTGGAAGCCACGCACGGGCGTCATCCCGGCTGAGGGGGCCGCGCCGTGTGCCAGAGGCGGTCTGCCCATGCGATCACAGGCGTGGCGGCAGGGTGGCCGACATAGGGGCCGAGGGCCTCGCGCGCGCCCTGGACCTCGGCGCCGATGCTGTCCCAGGTGGCGTTCGCCGCGCCGCTCGTGGTCACGGCGCGCTGAACGGCGACCGCCTGCTCGGAGGACACGAGGTTGCCCCAGGCGGCCTCGATGACCGGGCGCGCGGCGCGGTCGCCCAGCGCCAGGAGCACCGGGTAGCAGGCGTTGCCCGTCTGCACGTCCGCGAGGGCGTCCTTGCCCGGCGTGCGGCCGTAGACGTCGTCCAGGTCGTTGGCGAGCTGAAAGGCGACGCCCAGGTGGCTGCATGCGGCGCGGAAGCGCAGGGCGGCGGCCTCGTCTCCCGCGCACAGGCCGGCGGCCAGGCCGCACCAGCCGAACAGCTCGGCGGTCTTGCCCACGGCGATGGCGCGCCAGGCGGCGGGCGAGACGTCCATGCGCCCGCGGCAGGCGGCCTCGAGCAGGGAGGCGCGCGTCATCGTCGCGATGACGTCGATGGCCTCGTGCATCAGGCGCGCCGGGTGCGCACGAAGCTGCTGGAGGGCGACGGTGAGGAGCAGGTCGCCGGAGAGCACGGCGGTGAGGTTGCCCCAGAGGACGTTGGCCGTGGGCCGACCGCGGCGCTCCTGCCCCTCGTCGATGACGTCGTCGTGCAGCAGGCTGGCGGCGTGGATGAGCTCCGCGGCCACGGCCACGTCCACGAGCGGCTCCAGCGAGGCGCCCAGGGTGGAGCCGAGCGTGTAGACCAGCCAGGGGCGCGCCCGCTTGCCGCCCGCCAGGACGAGGTTCTGCGCGGCCTCGATCAGCGCCTCGGTGCCGCGATCGGCCTCGCGCGGCACGAGCACCTCGCCGAGTCGACGATCGACGGCGTCCAGGAACGCGGAGGCGGGCGAGGCAGCGGTCATGGGTTCACGAACTCTTGAACTATCGCCCGGAGACACAGCTCGCAAGCGGGGGGTCTCGTCGTTAACCCGATCGCGGGGAGACGGCGCCTACTTCCAGATGACGATCCAGCTCGTCATCTGGATGTTCGCCCAGAAGCTGCCCCCCTCGACGAGCTCCGGGACGAAGGTCTCGTCCCCCAGGAGGCCGTAGTAGGAGATCTCGTTCTCCGCCCCGAGGACGACGGACGCGGTGATGTCCTGCCGCCAGGGCGTGACCTCGCGGCCCGGGCACCAGCCGCCGCGCCCGTAGTACCAGGTGCCGT
>CAZKWG010000044.1:0-20198 GCA_964556105.1 uncultured Enterobacterales bacterium
GACGTCGAGTAGCCAACCCTCGCCGTGGGCGAGGGCTGGCTAGCCACCCGACGGCTGGGCGCTCACTGCGTCCAGCCGCCGCCGAAGATCACGTAGGTGGAGCCCTTGTCGCCGTCGTGCCCGGGGGCGCTGGTCATCAGGTCCGGCGTCCCGTCGTCGTTGAAGTCCCCCGCGCCCGTCGTCGAGGTGCCCGACCCGTCGCCGGCCTCTTCGCCGTAGTAGTGGACATCGCAGTCGCAGAGGCTCAGCTCTCCCGAGAGCGGGCCGTAGAGCAGGTAGCTGGCGCCGGCGTCGGTGGCGGCGTAGTCGTTGGCGATGGCGCTGACGAAGAGCTCGTCGTAGCCATCGGCGTTCTGGTCGCCGTAGCCGCCGTCGGTGCCGTTGACGGGCAGGAAGAGGAAGTCCAGATCGGCCTCGCCCACCAGCGAGGCGTCCCCGCGGTTGACGTTGTCGATGACCGTGTAGCCGGCGCCGTACCAGATGAAGATCGCGCCGCTCTTCGGCTCGTCCTCCTCGAGCTGCGCGCCCGGGACGGCGATGGCCACGTCGTCTCGCCCGTCGCCTGAGACGTCGCCGATGCCGGCGGGATAGGCGGCGGCCTCGCCCTCGGCCTCGCCGAACCACTTCACGTCCACGTCGTCGGTGCCGAACAGGCCGACCTGCGGCCCGTAGACCACGTAGACCGCGCCGACGGTGGCAGCGCTGGAGCCCAGGCCGTCCGCCCCGAAGATGAAGTCCTCGTAGCCGTCGCCGTCCATGTCGCCCGCGCCCGTGAGCGCGTCGCCGGCCCGCTGGCCCTCGGCGTCGCCGTACCAGACCGAGTCGGCCTCGTAGAGGTCGAAGCTGCCGGTGACCGGCCCGAAGACGACATAGACCGCGCCGCCGTCGTCGGAGCCCTCGTCGCTGGCCGGCGAGCCGATGACGAAGTCCGCCTCGCCGTCGTCGTTGAAGTCGCCGAGGCGCGCGATGCCCTTGCCGGCCTCCTCCGCCTCGGTCTCGCCGGTGAACGTCGCGGTGACGCTCCAGTCGGGCCCGCCCCAGACGAAGGCGTGGTTGCCCTCGGGCGCGCCGACCAGGATCTCGGCGTAGTCGTCGCCGTCGATGTCGCCGATCGCGGCGAGCCCGGTGCCGGCCTCGGAGCCCGCGTCGCCCGTCACCGTCGCCGTCGCGTCCGCGAGGCTGAGCTCGCCGGAGGCGGGGCCGGCGACGATGTAGATCTTCCCGGCGCCACCTTCCGCGGCGGGGGCGGCGATGGCCAGATCGCTGAAGCCGTCACCGTTCATGTCGCCGGCGTTGCGCGCCTGCGTCCCGGCCCGGTCGCCCTCGACCTCGCCCCGCAGGATCAGGCCGGCGTCGGCGAGGCTGTCGCAGACCTCCACGCCGTCGCAGTCGTTGTCGATGTCGTCGCCGCAGACCTCGCAGGCCAGCGGGTTGATCTCGCCGTTGGTGTCGTCGCAGTCCGTGGCGTCCTCGACGTAGCCGCGGGGCTGGTCGCACTTCGGCGTGGGCTCGCTGCCGTCGCCGAACTCGTCGTTGTCGGCGTCGGGGTACCAGGTGACCGCGTCGATGGAGTCGTCTTCGTCCACCTCGGTGTCGCAGTCGTTGTCCTGGCCATCGCAGCGCTCCTTGGCGATGGGGCTGACGAATTCCGTGGTGTCGTCACAGTCCTCATCGTTGTCGACATAGCTGGAGGGCTGGTTGCAGGCCTCCTGCGAGACGGCCGGGTCGCCGTGACCGTCGCCGTCCTCATCGGCCCACCAGGTCGTGGCGGCGCCGATCTCGGGGTAGCTGTCGTCGCAGTCCTCGCGCGCGATGACCCCGTCCCCGTCGTCGTCCCAGGGGCCGGTGTCGATGGTCTGCTTGTCGCTGCCCTCGTCCTTGCAGCCGGGCAGGCTGAAGGCGAGGAGCAGCACGGAGAGGAGAGGGGTGCTTCTGTGGCGCATGGCGCACCGTAGCCCCAGAGCGGTCGATCCAGCAAGAGCTTGCCGCACCAGCCGGGTTAGATCGCCAGGACCCGGTCGCGGCCGGGCGCGGAGGATGCGTGGAGCGAGTCTGGTCGGGCGTCCTCCAGAAGATGCGCGTGGCGGCGACCTCGCCGGTCTCCTACTGGCTCGAGGACGCCACGCCGGAGCCATTGACCAGCCTCGAAGGTCCCCTTCCGGTCAACCCTCTGATCGGGAGGCCGGTGGCCATCGTCTTCGGGGGCGTCTGCGTCTGCACCGCCTGCGGCCTCGAGCTCGAGCGCGTCTTCGACAACGGCTACTGCGGGAGCTGCGTGCGCACGCGAGCGGACGCCGACATCTGCATGATGAAGCCCGAGCTCTGCCACTTCGGCGTCCCCGAGAACCCCTGCCGCGACGAGACCTTCGGCCTGGAGCGCTGCTTTCAGCCGCACTATCTCTACGCGTCGCTGACCAGCGACGTGAAGGTAGGCATCACCCGGCGGGCGAACGTGCCCGCCCGCTGGATGGACCAGGGGGCGGTGTACGCCACGACGCTGGCCGTGCTCCCCAGCCGCAAGGAGGTGGGCGCGGTCGAGCACGAGCTGGCGCGAGACTTCAAGGACCGCACCCACTGGATGAAGATGCTGCGCGGGAGCCCGGATCCACAGCTGCTCGCGCCCGTGGTCGAGCAGATGGACGAGCGCCTGCGCGCGCTCGGGGTGGCCGGCGTGCTCGCCCCCGAGCACCGCATCAGCATGCATTTTCAATACCCTCTCCACGTGTCCCTGGACAAGATCCGCACGCTGAGCCTCAACCGGACGACCCGCATCGAGGGCGTGCTGCTCGGCGTCAAGGGGCAGTACTGGGTCTTCGAGCACGGCGTCGTCAACATCCGGCGCCACTCCGGCCACCGCGTCGAGGTCCACGCCGCCTGAGCCCTCGCCCCTCCCACGAACAGGAGCCCGCCATGAAGCACAGCCCCCGTTTCCTCGCCCTGGTCGAGGACGCCAAACGCCACGTCCGCGAGATTCAGCCCGCCGAGCTGCTGCGTCGCCTGGAGCAGGGCGAGCCCTGGGTGCTCATCGACGTGCGCGAGGAGAGCGAGTGGGCGGCCGGGCATGCGAAGGGAGCGCGCTATCTGGGGCGCGGGATCCTGGAGCGCGACATCGAGGCCCAGCTCCCCGACCCGGACGCGCCCCTCGTCCTCTACTGTGGAGGCGGCTACCGCTCGGCCCTGTCCGCCGAGTCCCTCCAGCGGATGGGGTACACGAACGTCTGGTCCCTGGCCGACGGCTGGCGTGGCTGGCGCGGCGCTGGCGGCGCGGTCGAAGAAGGGTAGCGTTTTAAAACGTTATTGTTTTTCGCCGCGCACCCGCCGGACGCGCCATCCCACCCGGCGAAGGCGCAGGTAGCTCGGGGCCTCTGCGTAGGGGCCGCGCCAGAAGTCGCGCAGCCCGACCAGGCCCATCCGCTGCGGGTCATAGGCTTGAGCGCGCAGCGCCGCGAGCGGGCCGACCCCGAAGTAGCGCCCCAGCGTCCAGTCGGTGTCGTGGGCCATCGCCACGCGGGCGAGCGCGCCGGGCCAGCGCCCTCCGGGCAGGATCTTCGGCCCGTTTCCCGCCGTCCCGCCAAAAGGGTCCACCGCGCGCCACCAGTCCGCCGGGACCAGCCCGCCGGTGCGCGCGGAGGCGGCCTCCGACCAGGTGAGGTGCGCGGGGGAGCCGAAATAGCCCTCCCGCTCGGCGAGCGCGCGCAGCGAGTCGGCGCCGCGGGCGCGCAGGAGCTCGGCATAGGCCGCCGCGTCGTCCTGCGCCTTCTCCGTCGCCGCCCTGGCCAGCTCGCTCTCGAGCGCGTCCGCGGCGAAGGGCAGCGAGAGCGGGGTGACGGTGATCGCCAGATCGCCGCGCCGCACCATCTGGGGCTCGGCCGCCAGGAGCGCGCCCGTCATCAGCAGAGGAGCCATCATCGGCCGACGACTATCCAAGAATTGTGCGTCCGAACAGAGAGGGCGAGCCGGGAGGGACTTCGCACACAACCTGAACATCGATCTTGACGTGTAAATGGATATAGTCGGCGGAGGGGCTGCATGTTTCGGCGCTCCGCGCTATCAGAGGAAGAGGGCGCGCTCCCGCGGTGTGCCCTTCCAGCCCCCTGCCCATCCTCCCCTTGTCCCGCCGCAGCGCCCTCCGCCGATCATGCCCGCCCTCATCAGCCCCTCACCTCAGACGCTCCTGGGCTCGCGCTTGCGCGTGCTGCCTGGCGCGCGCGCGCTCGAGCAGGCGCTGCTGTCCGACATGGCGGTCCTCCTTCCGCCGGGTCGGCTGGATCCTCGGATGCTGGCGACGCCGGTGAGGCTGATCGTGCCGGGCAGGAGCCTGAAGCTGCACCTGGCCGGGGCGCTGGCGCGCGGTCGGAGCGGCGCGCTGGTCGGGCTCTCGCTCGCCACCCTGCAGGCCGTCGCGCTGGAGATCCTCGACCGCGCGGGCCTGCCGCCGCCAGGGAGCGCGTCCGCCTTCGACGTGCTGGTGCGCCGCTTCGCCCGCGAGGAGCCCGCCCTGGCCCGCGCGCTCGAGCCGCTCGCCGACGGCTATGCCGCGGTGACGGTCTCCGTGCGCGATCTGGTCGACGCCGGTCTGAGCCCGGAGATGGCGGAGGCGGCCGACGAGCGGCTGGAGTCGGTGACGCCGGAGATGGCCACGCCCGACGAGCTGGAGCGGGCGCGGGCGATGCTTCGGGTGGCGAGCCGAACGCTGGAGGAGATGGGGGAGCTGGACATCGGGCGGGCCGGCGCGCTGTACGAGCGGGCGCGCGAGGCGCTGACCACCGAGCGCGAGGCGGTGCTCCCGGCGCGGGCGCTGGCGATCTACGGCTTCGCCGAGCTGCCGGCGCTGGCGCTGGACCTGATGCAGACCCTGGTCGCGACCATCCCGTCGGTGGTCTACGTGGACCAGCCGCGCGATCCCGCCCACGCCGCCGAGCCGGATCTGGGCGTGGCCTGCACGGCGCGCCTCGTCGAGCGCCTGGCCAGCGTGGCCACCCTCGACCGCTCCTGCCCGAGCGAGCCGCCCCTCCCGCGCCTGCAGATCTTCAAGGCCGCCGGCGCCACCGAGGAGGCGCGCGAGGTGGTCCATCGCGTCCGCTCCTTGCTGGATCGGGGCGTGGCGCCGGAGGAGATCTCCATCGTCGCGCGCGATCTGCGCGCCTATCGTGTCCCGCTGCGCGCTCACCTGCGCCGCATGGGCGTGCCCTTCTCCGGGGTCGGCGCGCTCTCGCCCGCGGGCGGCATGGGTCGGCGCATCCACGCCATGCTCGACCTGCTGCGCGAGCGCGAGAAGACCTCGATGGATCGCTGGCTGGACGCGCTCGGCCCGCGGGGGCGCGTGGGTCAGCGCACGGTGCAGCCGCGGCGCTGGCGGCCGGTGCGGCTCTGGGATCTGCGGCTCGCGCTGCGCGCTCTGGGGGCGACCCGCCTGGAGGACGTCGCGGCCATGGACATGGAGGCGGTGCTGGCCGGGCGCGAGGCCTGGCCCCTGCCGGTGCGCCGCGGGGTCTGGGATCCCGGCGGCGAGCCCGAGGACGCCGCCGACAGCGAGGACGCCGAGAGCAGCCCCGACAGCCAGGGGGAGCGCGCCGTCGTGCTCAGCCGCCGCACGGTGGACGGCGCCATCCTGCGCACGACGGTGCAGGCGGCGACCGACCTGATCCGCCGCTTCGCCGAGTGGCCCGCCCACGCGAGCCTGCAGGAGCACCGCAAGCACCTCGAGGCCCTGCTGAAGACCGAGCTGGGCTGGGACCAGAATTACCTGGGGATGCCGCCGGTCTTCGGCGCGCTCTCCGCGCTGGAGCGCGAGTTCCCCCGCACCTTCCCGCTGCGCCTGGACGAGGTCGTGCTCCTGGTGGCGCGCACCCTCTACGACATCGGCGCCGGGCCGCTGGGCGGTCAAGGCGGCGGCGTCGCCGTGCTCTCCGCGGGGGAGGCGAGGGGACGCACCGCGCGCCACCTCTTCGTGCTCGGCCTGAACCGCGACCAGTTCCCCAAGATCATCCAGGAAGATCCGCTGCTCCCCGACGCCGTGCGGCGCCCGCTGCGCGACGTGCTCCAGGACCTCACCCTGCGCCAGGACGCCTTCGACAGCGAGCGCTACCTCTTCGCCAGCCTGCTGGGGTCGGCGGCGCACGTCACGCTGAGCTGGCAGGTGGTGGACGATGACAACAAGGCGCGCCCGCCGAGCCCCCTGGTCGAGCGCCTGCGCTGGGCCGTGGGCGCCGACGACATCGAGCTGATCTCCCCCCTCTACGCCGCCTCGGACCGTCCGCTCGCGCCGGGTCGCCTGCTGCCGATCGAGGATCACGTCCTGCTGGCCGCCCTGCACGGCACCCGCGAGAGCTGGGGCGCCCTCCTGCCGATGGCGATGGCCGAGGTGATGGGCGATCGCGCCATGGGTCTGGAGCCCGTTCTCCTGGCCCGCGCCCGCCTGAGCGTGCTGGACGAGGTGGACCCGAACCGGGCGACAGGGGAGGGGAGGGCGCGCGCGAGCCAGCTCGGGCCCTACTACGGCTTCGTCGGCGGCCTGGGAAAGCTGAACGATCCCCGTCTCTCGCCGATGTTCATCACCACCATCGAGCGCATGAGCGGCTGTCCCTGGCAGGTCTTCCTGGAGCGCCTGCTGCGCCTGGAGGCCCCTCCGGATCCGATGCAGGAGCTGCCGGGCGTGGACGAGCGCATGGTGGGCAACGTCGTCCACCTCGTCCTTCAGCGCGTCGTGCTGGACGCGCTCCCAGCGGGCTCTACGCCGGATCTCGCCGAGGCGCGGACGCGCGAGCCGGTCAGCGTCCCCTGGCCGGAGCCCGCGCGCCTCGACGCGCTGATCGCCGACGCGGCCCTGGAGATCATGACCGAGGCGGGGCTGGGGCTGGCGGGCTTCGTCCGCGCCCTGGCCGACCGCGCCCGCCCCTATCTGGAGGCCGCCCGCGCCCGCGACTGGGAGGCCAGCGCCATAGACGTGCTGGGAGTGGAGACCGAGGGGCAGATCACCGTCCGCGACGCCGGCGGAAAGCCAAGGATCATCCGGTTCAAGGCGGACCGGGTAGACCGCGACGCGCGCGGCGTGCTGCGCCTGACCGACTACAAGACGGGGCGTGGGCCGTCCACGGCCAAGAAGGCCGAGACGCGGCACGGCCACCTGCTCAAGCGCGTCGAGCAGGGCCAGCACCTCCAGGCCGTCGTCTACGCGCTCGCCGCCGAGGACGAGGGCGCCCAGGGGCGCTACCTCTACCTGAAGCCGGACCTGGACGACGGGCAGCGCGAGTCGGCGGTCGGGGCCGAGGAGGTCCCCTTCGTCGAGGCCTTCGAGGAGGCGGCGCGCACCGTCCTCTCCGCCTGGGACCACGGCAGCTTCTTCCCGCGCCTGGTCGAGCCGACCAAGGACGAGGAGCCGCCGCGCTGCAAACGGTGCGAGGTGGCGCAGGCATGCCTGCGCGGAGACTCCGGGGCGCGCGGCCGGCTGGACCGCTGGGCCACGCGCGCGCGGGGCATGCGCGACGAGGGCGTGGCGCTGCCGGGCGAGCAGCAGGCCGCCCTGTCGATCTGGACCCTGGGCGTGGACCTCCCCGCCATCGAGACCCCGGAGAAGCCGTGAGCCGCTGGGCCCGCCCCCCTTCGAACGCCCGCCAGCGCGACGCCGAGGCCCGCAAGACGGCGCAGCGGGAGTTCCAGCGCCCCCTGCTGGTCGAGGCCGGCGCCGGGACCGGGAAGACGACCACCCTGGTCGCCCGCGTGCTGGCCTGGGTGCTCGGCGTGGGCTGGGACCAGGCCGAGCGGCGGCTGGTCGAGCGCGCGCGCCGGCAGGGGCCGCCGCCCGAGGCGGATCGGGTGGCGGCGCGGGCGATGAGCGGGGTTGTGGCGATCACGTTCACGGAGGCGGCGGCGTCGGAGATGGCGGCGCGCGTGGGCGAGGGGCTCTCCACCATCGAGTCCGGCAAGGTGCCGCGCGGTCTGGACGAGGAGCTGCTCCCTGTCGCGGACGGCGTCCGTCGCGCCCGCGCCCGCGCCCTGCTCGGCGCCCTCGACCAGCTCGTCATCCGGACCATCCACGCCTTCTGTCGCCGGCTCCTCGCCACCTGGCCGCTGGAGGCCGGGCTCCACCCGCGCTTCGAGGTCGACGCCGACGGCGAGCAGCTCCGCGCTCTCTGCCGCGAGCTGGTCGAGACGCGGCTCAAGGAGGTCTACAGCGATCCGGGGGATCCCGACTATCTGGCGCTGGCCTCGCAGGGCTTCGGCCCGCAGCAGCTCGCCGAGGCGCTCGAGGTGCTGGCCCGCGAGGCCGTGCCCGCCCACGCGCTGGACGATGATCCGCTCTCTCCCGGGCTCGTGCGCGGCCTGATCGCGCGTATCGACAGCCGCGCCGAGCTGGTGCGCGGCCTGGTCGGCCCGCGCCTGGGCGGGGTGCGCAAGGATCGCGTCCGCACGGCGCACGCCATCGTGGACAACCTGGACGCGCTGCTCTCGCGGCTGGGCGGGGGGGCGCTGCCCCAGGTCGAGGACCTTCAGGCCTGGATCACCGAGCTCTTCCCGGACAACCTGCAGAGCCACCTGCTGGGTTGGGCGGGCGGGAAGCTCACGCAGTCCGAGCGCGAGGTGCTGGACCACATCCAGCCTGAGCTTCGGCGCGAGGCTGGCGCGCTGCGCCGCCTGATGGGGCACGCGCTGCGGCTGAACCCCGCGCTGCTCACGCTCGCCCGCGCGGCGCTGGGTCCACTCCTGCACGATCTCGAGCGCCAGATGCGCTCTCGCGGGATCGAGACCTTCTCCGCCCTGCTGCGGGACGCGCGCGACCTGCTCCTGGCCCGCCCGGACGTGGCCCGCCGACTTCGTGTGGAGATGGATCAGCTCCTGGTGGACGAGTTCCAGGACACCGACCGCGTCCAGTGCGACGTGGTGCGCCTGATCGCGCTGGAGGGGCCGCTCGAGGAGCGCCCCGGCCTGTTCCTGGTCGGCGACCCCAAGCAGTCGATCTACGGCTGGCGAAGCGCCGATCTGAGCGCCTACCAGGCCTTCTCCGAGCGCGTGGAGCGGATGGGCGGGATCATCCTCTCGCTGGTCGTCAACTACCGCTCTGCCCCGATCATCCTGGACGAGGTCGCGCGGGTCCACGAGCGCGCGATGCGGGCAGAGCCGGGCGTCCAGCCGCCCTTCGAGGAGCTGCTCCCCGGCGAGAACACGGCGGACAGCCCGGGGTTTGGCCCGGAGCCCTGGGCGCCGGTCGAGTACTGGGTGAGCTGGACGGCCGATCCGAGCGGCGACGGCCCGGCGAAGAAGACGCTCTCCAGCGCGGCGATCAAGGCGGAGTCGGTGGCGCTGGCCCGCGATCTGTTGCGCCTGCACCGCGAGCGCGGCCTGGAGTGGCGGCAGGTGGCGGTGCTCCTGCGCAGCACGGGTCAGCTCGACGTGGTGCTGCGCGAGCTGCGCGAGGCGAACATCCCCTACGCGGTCGAGCGCGACAAGAGCTACTACCGCCGCCGCGAGATCATCGACGCCGCCGCCTTCGTGCGGGCGATCCTCGATCCCAACGACCACCTCGCCCTGCTCACCGCCCTGCGCTCGCCGGCCGTGGGCGTGCCCGACGCGGCCCTCATCCCGCTCTGGAGCCAGGGGCTCCCCGGCCAGATGAGCGAGCTGCATGGCCCCGACGCCGACCGACTCGCCGCCATCATCCGCGGCGTGCACCAGGCGGCGCGCGAGCTGCCCACAAGCGTCCCCGGCCTCGAGGCGGTTCGCGGCTGGGAGCACAGCCTGATCTCCGCCCTGGTGGGCATCGCCGAGCTGCGCGAGTCCCTGGAGCACCTGCCCGCCGACACCTGGGTCGAGCGCCTCCGCTCACGCTTTCTGCTCGAGGCCACCGAGGCGGCGCGCTACCAGGGCCACTACCGCCTGGCCAACCTGGAGCGCTTCTTCCGCACGCTCTCGGAGGCGCTGGAGCGGGACGGCGGCGACCCGCAGGCCCTGCTGCGCAGCCTGCGGCGCAGCGTGGCCGAGTCCCGCGAGGCCGAGGAGGGCCGCCCCAAGGAGACCGCCGGCAACGCCGTGCAGGTCATGACCATCCACAAGTCCAAGGGCCTCGATTTCCCCCACGTCTACGTCCTTCAGACCCACAAGGAGGACCAGGAGCGCGACCGCGCGCTCACCGCCGCGGCCGTCTCCGAGGTGGACCCCGCCGGCCCGGAGATGGGCGGGGAGGTCTGGGAGTACAAGCTGTTCGGCGCGCCGACCCTCGGCTGGGATCGGGTGGAGGCCCGCAACGCCCGCGTCGGTCAGGCGGAGCGGGTGCGCACCCTCTACGTGGCGATGACGCGCGCCAAGGACCGCCTCGTCCTGGCGGGCGACCTGCCGCGGGAGGCGCCGGAGCTGGAGCGGGCGAACACGCATGCGTCGCTGCTCGCGCAGCGTGGACTTCCGGATCTCGCAGGGCACATGCGCGATCTCGGCAAGCGCGCCGGCCCCGACCGCGTCGTCGAGGACGGGGCGAGCTGGGTCTTCCTCGGGCTGCAGACGGCGCCGGTAGACGCGCTGCGGGCGAGCGGACCCGACCGCGTCCACGCCGTGGACCCCGAGGAGGTCGCCACGCAGCAGCGCTGGCTGGTCGAGGCCCGGGCGCGCTCCGAGGTGCACGAGAAGCGCCCGCTGGGCGCGGTGGCCGCGAGCGAGACCCATGAGCTCCTTCGCGCCAGCGTGGCCGAGCGCCGCTTCGCCGAGGATCGCGCGGGAGACGAGGGCCTCGGCGCCGGATCGGGCGATCCGCTCGACCTCAAGGAGCGCGTGGAACTCGCCGTGGGCAGCGCCATCCATCGCGTCCTGGAGACCTTCGATCTCGAGGTCCCCCTCGCGACCGAGATCGCCCGACAGCGGGCGCGCCTGGCCGGCTATCTGCGGGCGCTGGTGGGGCCCGACGATCTGCGCAAGGCCGAGGAGCGCGCCCTGAAGCTGATGGACAGGCTCGAGGCCGGCCCGCTGCTGGCGCTGCTGGTCCGCCTCGCCCCCCAGATCCTCGCGCGCGAGCTGCCCATCCTCCTGCCGGCCTCGGCCGCGGCGCTGAGCGAAGAGGCCCGTCCCGTGAGCTATGTGTCTGGAACGATTGACCTTCTCTACCGCGACGTGGCGAGCGGCGAGCTGGTCGTCGTGGACTACAAGGCCGAGCCCGTGAGCAGCGCGGCGCTCGAGGCGCACGCCGAGGCCTTCGCGCCGCAGGGCCGCGTCTACGTGGAGGCCATCGCCTCCGCCCTGGGCGAGCGCCCGCGCCTGGAGCTCTGGTACCTGCACAGCGGCGATCGCTGGCGGATGACCCTGGACTGATCGTCGCGGATCAGCCGCTGACGGTGGCCTTGCACATCTCGGTCTCGTGGACCGTGACGCTGACCACGCCGGGCAGCGTGGGCTTCATGCGCGTGTAGATCCAGACGGCGATGTTCTCCGCCGTCGGGTTCTCCAGCCCGGCGATCTCGTTGAGCAGGTGGTGATCCATCGCGTTGAGGAGCGGCAGAAAGGTCGCCTCGATGTCGAAGAAGTCGACGACCCAGCCCGTGTGCTCGTCCAGCGGGCCGGTGACGCTGACGTCCACCCGATAGGAGTGGCCGTGCAGCGCGAGGCAGCGATGCCCCTTCGGCACGTTGGGCAGGAAATGGGCCGCCTCGAAGCGGAAGCTCTGGGTGATCTCTACGCGCATGGGGCCGATGGATAACTCAGGGGGCGCGGGCCCGCTATCTCCATCCCCATCGGAGCGCGCCTCGCCCTTCATGGCGTCGCCTGGCTGAGCCCGTCCGGTCCGAGCGTGGCCGTCGGCCAGGAGGCCAGGTCCAGCTTCAAGGTGATCATGTCCAGCTCCCCGTCCAGGTTCTCCACGCGCAGGCGAACCGCGCTGCGATCCGCCCGCCCGGCCACGGCCGCGCGGAAGCTGGCGAGGTCCGGGGTCGGGGTGCCGTCCACCTCGAGGATGCGCGAGGTGCTGTTGAGCCCGTAGCGCACGGCGGGGGAGCCGAACCAGGCCCAGACCACGTAGACGCCGTCGCTCGGCACGGCGCGCTGGATCGTCGCCGCCCGCGGCACCGGCTGAAGCACCGCCCCCGACCAGAGCAGGGCCTCCTGGAGCGCGTCGGAGCCCAGCGCCTGGGTCGGGACGGAGAGCGTGAGCGTCTGCCTCCCGCGCACCACGGTGAGCTCGACCTGCTCGGCGCGGGCAGCCACCTCGACCTCGCGGAAGCGGGTCACGACCTGGCCGTTGGCGGCGATCACCAGATCGCCCTCGCGCAGCAGCGCCGCCGCGGGCGCGTCCTGGGCCACGCGCTCGACGACCAGCGCGCGTGGATCCTCGGGGGCGTGGGCGATGAGCTGCTGGCTCTGGCCCTCGTTGAGGCCGAATTCGCGGGCGCGGGCCAGGGACATCGGCTCCAGCTCTACGCCGAGCGTGCGCCAGACGGGCTCCTCGCCGGCCAGGAGGGGGTCCAGCACGTCCTCGACCAGGCCGATGGGCAGACCGTAGAAGCTGCCGCGGCGGTCCTTTCCGCTGAGATCGACGAAGGAGGCCCAGAGCGCCAGGACGCGTCCGCGCCGATCGGCCAGCACCCCGCCCGTGGAGGGGGCGGCGTCGCCCGGCACGAGCACGTCCACCCCCGCGTCGCGGAAGAAGGGCGGCGAGGAGAGCCCGAGGCTCAAGGACTCGATCCGCGTGAGCCGGCTGGAGCGCGAGACCAGCCGCTGGTCATCGTCCAGGCCGACATGCCAGACCGCGTCGCCCAGGGCGAGGTCGGTGGACCGCAGCTTCGCGGCGCGGGGCTGCTCGCCTCGAAGAAGAGAAGGGTCATATTCGATGATCGCGACGTTGTGCTCGGGGTGGATCCAGCGGACGCGGCCGGGCAGCTCGACCTGGCCGCCGAAGGTCAGGCGAAGGTCGCCGATCCCGATGGGCGCGGTGTCGCGGTCCACGACGACCAGCCCACGCTCCGCGTCCACCACGAGGCCGGTGCCGCGGAAGCGCGTGGCGTAGACGCCGTCCACCTGGTAGGGCACCGTGAAGCTCACCCCCACGAGCGAGCGAGAGAGCGCCTTCTCCACCCGTCCTCGCGCGGGCGGAAAGGAGAGGGTGCTCGCCTCGACCACGGGCGCGGCCTCGGGCCCGCTCAAGGTGCGGCAGGGCCAGCTCCCGTGGACGTCCTCCCGCGCGCAGCGCTGAAGGGGGTACCAGCGGCGGTCGACCACGAGGACGGTCACGGCCTCCAGGCGCGGGTTGGTGATGGCCGTGTAGCGCACCGGGACGCGGGCGCCGTCGGGGAGCTCGGCCAGAGCGGCCTCGAAGGCGTCGAGGTCGGGGGTCTCGCGCGCCCCCACCGCCTGGATGACCGCGCCGCGGGTGAGGCCGGCGTTGGACAGCGCGTAGCCGCTCGAGGCGACCACCACGCTGCCGGTGGGCACCCCGTAGGCGCGCGCGAGCTGGAAGGAGAGGGGGTTCAGCACCCCGCCGCTGAGCTCCAGGTACTCGGAGGGGGTGACGCTGTGCAGGTCCTGTACCGTTACGGTCACGGACAGCGGCGCGCCTCCGCGCTCGATCTCGAAGACGAGGTCCTGGCCGACGTGGTCGTCGAGCGCGGCGTTCAGCGGCGTGAAGCCGTTCAGCGTCTGGCCGTGGACCCGCAGCAGCACGTCGCCGGGCTCGAGGCGCTTCCAGGCTGGCCCCAGGGGCACCACCTGGTCTACCGTCAGCATGCCCGTGGCCTCCGGAAAGGCGGCGCGGAAGCTGGCTTCGGTCTCGGCGCGCGCGCCCAGGCGGCGCACCTCGTCGTAGGGGCGATGGCGGAAGACGGCCTGCACCGTGCCGCGGGTGACGGGCTCGCCCCGCTCGATCAGCTCCAGCGCGCGCAGGACGCGGTCCAGCGGCAGGAAGAAGCTGGAGGCCGCGTCCTTGCGCGCGCCGGCGTTCAGCGCGATGACGCGCCCGGAGACGTCGAGCACGGGGGAGCCGCTGCTGCCGCCCGAGGTGCCGGAGGCGGCCTGGTAGTAGAAGGTATTGAAATCATTGTAGTTTCCGACCCCGTAGCTGGGCGCGTCCCGGTCCAGGCGGGCCAGCGTGCCGGCGAGGATGGAGGTCTTCTCGCCCGCGTCGTTGCCCACCACGCGGATCTCCACCCCCACGCGCGCGCCCTCGGGGGCCAGCGGCAGCGCCACCGGCTTCATGAAGCGCACGGCCGCCGGGTCGTAGCGGAAGATGCCGAAGTCGTGGATGGGGTCGCGGTAGACCGGCTCCAGCGGCACCTCCTCGTTGTTCGAGAAGACCGCCTCGGCGATGACGGGCGCCGGGCTCACGACGTGGCGGTTGGTGAGGATCAGCCCCCGCTCGGCGTCGACCACGAAGCCGGTCGCGACCGAGCTGCGCGGCAGCTCCGTGTCGAAGGCGCGCGTGGTGGTGACGCGGATGGCGACGATGCCCGGGAGGGCGCCCTCGATCGCCTTCTCCCAGGTGGGGGGAGCGGCGAAGGCGCAGACGACGAGGAGCAGGAGGGCGATCATGGCTCCCACCATATCGTGATATGATTCCCGAGCAGAGCCGTCCGAGCTCGTGGACGCACGAAATGACCGCTAGCGATGACGCTCAGAGGCGCGATATTCAGAAGCGCGACGGGCATGCGGCCGCTCCTCTGGCCGACGGGCGATACCACCTCCTCGAGATCCTCGGGGAGGGCGGGATGGCGACCGTTTATCGCGGCTTCGACGTTCGCCTGCAGGTCGCGCGGGCCGTAAAGGTGCTCTCGCCCAGCCTCGCCGGGCGGAGGGCGCTGCGGGAGCGGTTCGAGGCCGAGGCGCGCACCATGGCGCTCTTCGACCACGCCAACATCGTGCGGGTCGTCGATGTCGGCATCGATGGAGAGCGGGTCTACATCGTCATGGACCTCGTCACGGGGGGGAGCCTGCTGGAGCGCGTGCGCGACTTCGGGCCGCTGCCGCCCCGCCTGGCGCTGGACGTGATGATCGACACGCTGCGCGCGCTGCAGGCGGCGCACGAGCACGGCGTGGTTCACCGGGACATCAAGCCGCACAACATCCTGCTCACGGACAAGGGGCAGGTCCGCGTGACGGACTTCGGCATCGCGCGCCTGGTCGAGGGGGACGAGATCGACGACGCCCTGACGCGGACGGGCGCGGTGATGGGCACCTGGGGATTCATGGCCCCGGAGCAGAAGGAGAACGCCAAGGCCGTGGACGCGCGCGCGGACCTCTACTCGGCGGGCGCGACGCTGTGGTCCATCGTGACGAACCTGACCCCCGGTCACCTCTTCGCCGCGGATCTCGACGCGACGATGATGCAGGGGATCCCAGAGGCGCTCGCCACGTTCATCAAGCGCGGCACCCGCTACAAGCGCGAGGACCGCTTCGCCTCCGCCGAGGAGATGCTGAACGCGGCGCTGCTGGTGCGCGAGCAGCTCCCGCTGCCGCCCGCCGACACCCCGGCGCTGGGCGCCCGCGCGCCGGCCCGACCCATGCCTGCGCCGCCCTCCAGCACCTTCGGCGACGGCGCGCGCCCGCTTCAGGGGCGCCAGGGCTCGACCATGGTGCCCGACATGACGCCTGTGCCCGATGAGGGCGTGCGGCGGCTCTCGGGGGTCGCGAGCCCGGACATCGAGGTGGACGCCGCGACCTGGGGAGACGCCGAGCGCTCGGTGAGCCGGAGCGTTGCCAGCGCCTCTCCGACGAGCCAGATCCGGACCTATGTCCTGCTCGGTCTTCTGGCCGTGCTGGTCGCCGGCGCGGTGGGCCTGGCCTTGCCGAGCACCCTGGAGGAGCACACCGGCGGCACCATCTCGCGCGCCGCGGCGCCCGACGAGCGGCCAGCGCTCGCCCTGAGCGCGCCCGCGGAAGACCCTCCCCCCGTCCCCGCCGCGGATCCCGTTCTGGCTACCCCGACGACCTCCGGCGAGGCCAGCGCCGCCAGCAGCGCGAGCCCCGCCGTCGCCAGCGGGAGCGGGGGGCGATCCTCGAGGTCCACCTCGGGCGGGACGAAGCCCGAGTCGAGCGTCCGCAGCACGAAGCCCGCGCTGACCCACAGCCCGTTGACGCAGGCGAAGATGGGCCAGACGGTGACCATCAAGGCGAAGCTCGCGGGGGGCGCCGACTACGGCGAGGTCCTCCTGAACTATCGTGCGGCTGGCGCGACGGTCTGGAGCAATCAGCCCATGTACGCGCAGGGCGACGCGCTGGCGACGTCGCTGATGGTCTCGGAGAGCTTCGCCAATGGCTTCGAGTACTTCATCCTGGCGCGATCGGACAAGGCGGAGCTGCCGGCCCTCTCCAGCGGCAGCTTCAAGGCGCCCTACAAGGTCAGCGTTCAGTAGCGGCCGCCTGGGCCCGACCGCTGTCCGATCCCGGTAGGGTGTAGTTCCCGCCCATGTGTGGCTATGCTGGGACGCCACGGTCAGCCTGTCTCCGCTATCCTGGGATCGGCGCGCTGGGCCCGACGCCACGGCCCGAGAGGAAGCATCCCCATGAAGACGACACCCCACACCCTCGCTGCGCTCGCGCCGACCTTCGCTGGCGGTGGCACGAACCCAACGCCGGTCGTGTTCACCAGCGGCGAGGAGCGCCTTGTCGTGAGCTTCGTCGCGCCGGCAGCGGTGAACCTCAGCTACACCCGCCCGGATCTCTCGGTGCGGCTCAGTCGGCCCCTGCCCGTGGCGTCCCTGGAGCCCGCGAGCGCGGCGAAGCGCGCCGTGGTGGACCGGATGACCCTGTCCGCGGCCATCGTGAGCGCCGCGCGCGCCTCCATCCTCGCGGCGCAGCGCCCGAACACCACGACGGGCGGGCTGTTCTACGACGCCCAGCGGATGATCCTCGTGGACCGCTTCACCGGCGACAGCATGGACGATGACGACGTGATCATCCTCCCGACCGAGGCGTGAGGCTGCGGACGAGGCGGAAGCCGATGGTCTCCTTTCGGGTCAAGGGCGAGGCGCTGTAGCGCCGCGCGACCGGGATCTTGTCGGCGGAGGCGAGCCAGGATCCGCCGCGAAGAATTCGAAAACCTGAGGCGTCTCCATCGGGATCGGCGGCGGAGGGGCGGGCCGCGGGCCGCGGGCCGGCCTCTCCCACGAAGGCGTCCAGGCACCAGTCGCGGACGTTCCCCGCCAGACCACGGACGCCATAGGGGCTCTGGTCCACGGGGAAGGCGTCCACGACGCTGGGCAGGCGCGCATGGCTGTGGCTCTCCAGCATGCAGCAGAAGCTGGGATCGAAGAAGTCGCCCCAGGGATAGGTGCGGCCGTCCACACCGCGGGCGGCCTTCTCCCACTCCAGATCGAGCGGGAGACGCCAGGGGTGACCCGTCCGCAGGCTCTCCCAGCGGGCGTAGGCGCGCGCGCCGTGCCAGTCCACGTTGACCACCGGGTAGGCGGGCAGCCAGGCGTGCCCCTCGGCGTCCACGCCCAGCGCGAAGCGGCCCTCGGCGTCGCGCCGGTAGAGCAGATCTCCCCTCTGACCGGCCTTTCCGCCACGCAGGCGCGGCGCGGCGAGCAGGGCCTCCTCTTCCAGGCCCTGCAGCAGGAGGTCGTTGAGGAACGCCAGAAACTCGCGGTTCGTGACGGGGGAGCGGCGGCAGACGAAGCCGTCCACCCAGCAGAAGCTCGCCTCGGCCCGGTCGTTCTCCGCCGGACCCGACAGAAACCAGCCGGCGGGGACATAGGCGTCCTCGGGCTCCAAGGCTCCCAGCGACGGCAAGGGGATCGGGACCGAGCGCTCCTCCTCGGGAGGGTGGCCGCTCCAGTGCTCCAGGCGTCGGATGACGACTGGATAGTGCACCACCTCGCGCCCGGGAGCGCGGATCTCCAGGAGATAGCTGCCCATCGCGAGGGGGAGCCCGACGAGCGGGGTCCTGCCCAGGCTGCGCTCGGGGACGGCGACGAGGCGGCGGGCGCGGCTGACGTAGCGGTAGAGGGAGACCTCGGCGCCCGGCGGGTCGGTGAGCAGGGTCAGGGTGCCGTCCCCGCGCAGCCAGGCGGCGTGGCGACCGCGCAGGTCGTGGGCGCGGACCTGCAGGGCCAACCCCTCAGCGGCGCTCCAGTCCCGGCGTCCCTCGGCCTCTTTGTGCAGGCGACGGTAGTGTTCGGCGAGGCGCTCGTGCGCCTCCGGGAGGTCCGGCTCGGTGGTCAGCGCGGCGCCCCAGAGCTGCACGACCTCCACCTCGGCGAGGAGGGCCTTGCGCTCCAGGCGGTCGGCCTCGTCCTCCAGCGCCCAGGCGGGCTCGCGCTCGGTGGCGGGGACGCTGCCTTGGAGCGGCTCCAGGAGCTGCGCGGCCTGCACGCGGAGGGCGGCGGCCTGAAATCGAAGGCGCTCGACCCGGGGCAGCAGCTCGTCGCCGCGGGAGAGGATCTCCAGGGCCTGGTCGCGGCGGCGCACGCCCTCCAGCCAGTCGCCGACCTCCGCCGCCAGCACGTGGGCGTCGGCGGGCCGGTCCTCGGGCTCGCGGGCCATGGCGCGCAGGCAGATCTCCTCCAGCTCGACCGGGATGGGCGGCCCGCCCTCGCGCGAGGCGACCCACGGCGCCGGCGGCGGGCCGGCGCGGACGGCGGCGAGGATGGCCTCGCTGCTGGGCCCCTCGTACGGGGGGCGCCCGCAGAGGATCTCGTAGAGCACCGCGCCCAGCGCGTAGACGTCGGCGGTGGGCCCGACGCGCTCGAAGCCGCCCGCGGCCTGCTCCGGCGCCATGTAGGCCGGCGTACCCGCGACCACGTCGCCGCTCAACGGCTGGCTGCGGCTGCTCGGGCCGGTCACGCGCGCCAGGCCCCAGTCCAGCACCAGGACCTCGCCGTAGCGGCCGAGCATGATGTTCTCGGGCTTGATGTCCCGATGCAGCACGCTCTGGGCGTGGGCGTAGGCGATGGTGTCGCAGGCGCGATGAAAGGCGTCGATCAGGCGCCGGAAATTCCAGCCGGAGGGCGCCGCGCCCCAGCGGCCGTCGCGGGTGGCGGCGTGGACGTCGCGGATGGCGTTGGCCAGGGTCGGGCCATGAACCTCGCGCATCGTGAAGTAGGGGCGGCCGTCGGGCAGGTAGCCGAGGGCGTGGACCGGGACCACGCCCGGGTGCTGGAGCAGCGCGGCGATGTGCGCCTCTTCCAGGAAGCGCGCGATCTGGGCCGGATCTTTCTCCAGGCCAGGGCGGGCGATCTTCTGGGCGATGATGCGGTCCAGGTTCGGGTCGCGCACCCGGCGCACCTCGCCCATGCCGCCGCGGCCCAGCGGGCCGAGATCCTCCAGCGGCAGCAGCGGGCTCGGCTCTCCGGGAGAGGGCGCGGCGCGCGGAAACGGAGCGTGTACCGGCATGGTCGTCGAGAGCGGGCTGACGCCGCGACGCTCCTCGACCGTAGGCTCCTCCGACCAGGCGCGCGCGGCGTCCAGGAAGGCCTGCGTCGCCTCTGCCGAGAGCCCGTAGAGCTCCGCGAGGTAAAGGATGTCCGACGCCTGCATCCGCCCCCCGCGCGACGGCCGTTCCGTGAGCAGGCTATCACACCCGCGGCGTGCCCCCCAGGTGAGGCTGGACGCGCTATGCTGGTCTTCATGGGCAATCCCTTCGTCCGGCTCCGCACCCATGATGGCGTCACGGCCGACGTCCCCCCGGGTGGCCTCATCGGCAGGCTGCCGGGCGCCGCGCTTCGTCTGGACGATCCGCTCGTCTCCGAGGCGCACGCGCTGGTCAGCCTGCGCGGTCGAAAGCTCAAGCTCCTCGCGCTGCGCCTGAACAAGCTCAGCAAGCAGTTCAGCGACGAGACGGGCAAGGCCGTGACCGGGAACCTGTCGATGATCGGGCCGACCGAGCTCATCCAGGCCATCACGGTCACGAGCCGCACGGGCGAGCTGCGGATCGCCGAGGGGGAGAAGTTCATCGAGATCTTCTTCCACGAGGGCCAGCTGTGGCGCATCCGCGCCTCGCGCCCCGACCCCGAGGAGGCCTTCTACGACTTCCTCACCTGGGAGCAGGGGCAGTTCGGCTTCCAGCCCCACGAGAAGCCGCCCGAGGGGCCGCGCGAGTTCCACAAGGACACGACCTCGCTCCTCCTCGAGGGCATGCGGCGCCTCGACGTCAGCTCTGCCACGCACCAGGCCCTGCAGTAGAGGGTCAGCGCTCTTGCTTCGCGCCCGGGGCGCCACCGCGTCCCTTGCGGCGCGCGGTGCTCGGTCTCGACGGGCCCTCGTCGTCGTCGCGGCGTCCTCGGGACGCCGAGGCG
>CAZKWG010000045.1:0-20105 GCA_964556105.1 uncultured Enterobacterales bacterium
GCACAAACACGACGCCATCGTAAAGGCGAACCTTGGAAGGGGACAGCGATGAGACAGGTCAAGACCGATCGTTCCGAGCACGGGGTGCCCACACCCTACGCCACCCGCGCCGCATGCCTGGCGCTGGGCCTGATGACGGCGCTGGCGCCGCGCGCCGCCGCCGCGGCGGACTTCATCCTCAACATCGAGCCCGCCGCGGCCTTCTGGCTGGATGGACCGCAGTCGGACCACTTCGCGACCGGGTTCTACGGGGCGGTGCGCCCAGGGGTGTCGCTGGGGCGTGTCGTCGCCTTGCAGGCGTCCTACGCGATGTTGCAGGCGCCAGCGGGCGAGGGCCGATCCATCGAGGGGTCGGTCCACGAGCTCTCGGCGGGCCTGCGTCTGCGGCCCTTCGGCGCGACGCGGAGCCACAGCGAGCAGCTCGGGGGCCTGTTCATGGACCTCAACGTGGGCTATGTGCGGACGGGCAGCCTGGACCGCGCCGGCTTCGACGCGGGCCTGGGCTACGTCTTTCAGGTGGCCCCGCGCGTCGGGATCGGTCCGGTCCTGAGGTACAACCAGGTCCTGCAGCGTGACGACATCCAGAACCGGGACCCGAACGACGCGCAGTTCGTGACGGCGGGGCTGAACCTGTCCTTCGGCGCGGTGCACGACGACCAGCAGGCCGCGTCGCCGGCGCCTGCTCCAGCGTGTCCGCCCGCCACGGTCTGTCCGGCCGCGCCCGTAGACACGGTGCTCCCGGTGGTCTGGCCTTGCGCGGATCAGGACCATGACGGGCTCTGCGACGCCGATGATCGCTGTCCGACGGCGATCGGCCCCCTGGCGACGTTGGGTTGCCCCATCGACCCCTGCAGCGGCGCGCCGCTCGTGGTCCTGGTGCAGTTCGGCTACGACAGCGCGGGGATGCCCGAGGCCCGGCAGGGCGCTACCCAGACCATGGACCCGGTGTTGGACGCGGTCGCCTCGGCCATCGAGCAGGACCCCTCCTGCCGAGTCTGCATCATGGGCTACGCCTCCGAGGAGGGCGGCGCCGACTACAACCTGGAGTTGAGTCAGCGCCGCGCGACGGCGGTGCAGGGGTACATGACGGCCAGGGGCCTCGCGCGGTCCCGCATCCCCACCATCGGCCTGGGCGAGCGCTGCCAGATCGTGCCGGAGGCGAGCCTCCTGCTCAACCGGCGCGTCGAGTTCCACAGGCTCCAGGAGGGAGAGTCCTGCCCGGTGGCCTGCGCGGAGTAGGGCTGGCGCCCGCCCGGATCAGGACGCCGCCCGCCCCAGCTCGAGCAGCTCCACCAGATCGGGGCGGGCCTCGCGGGCGGCGTCCAGCGCGCGCTCGGCGGAGACGATCAGGCTGGTGTCCCCGGTGTTCCGGCCGAAGAGCATCGCGCGGGGCGCCTCCTCGAGCAGGTAGGCCCAGGCGCTGGCGGCCAGGGCATGCGCGACGAGGAAGTGCCAGGTGCGCAGACAGCGGCCCAGATCGCCCAGCTCGTTGGCGGCGAGGTTGAGCGCGCGGGTGAACGCCACGTCCATCGCCTCGATGTCGCGCAGGTTCCCGAGCACGTTGCCGTACGAGTAGTAGAACTCGAAGAGATCGCCCGGCTCGAGCTGGGTGATCAGCGCCTGCATCAGGGGCGCCTCCAGCCGGGCGCGGGCCTCCAGGTAGCGGCCGAGGTCCATGAGCACCCAGGCGCGCCGCATGTGGGCGACGCCCAGGAAGTGGCCGGACACCACGCGCGTCTCCTCGGGGCGGTGATCGGGCTCGAGCAGGGCGTTCCAGGCGGCGAGGGAGTCCTCGTAGCGGCCGAGGCGGGCCAGGCTGGCGGCGCGGTTGAACTGGGCGACGAGCTGCGGCGAGATGTTGGACATGGGGACCTCCGTGGCGTGGGGGACGCGGAGGGGGATTGCAGGAAGCGGGCCAGGGGGTGGGCTGACGTTCAATCGGCAGAATGGGCGCGCGACAGGCGCTGCGCCACAACGTGGCAGATCACCTGTTCCATTCTGGCGCGGTCGCTGCTCGAGACTGGAGCAGCGCGCGGTCCCTTCGCGCGGCCCTGGAGAAGCCGGGGCGACTGGGATAAGCAGGCCTCGTCACCTCCTCTTCCGCGGGAGCCTGCGATGGCGACGATCCCTCCCCATGTGCGCGCGCGCGTCGAGAAGCTGCGCGAGGCGGTGAACACGGTCGCCCACCAGCCCGGCTCGACCAGCTTCGGCGCGCTGTTCGACAGCTTCATGGTGCTGGCTGAGGACCCGGACTTTCAACAGCTGGGCGACGCGGACGATCCGGATCGTTTCCTGCCCACCTTCGAGGTCATCGCCCGCGCGCTGGTCATGCAGACGCCGATCACGCTGGCCATCCTCGCCGCGATCCATGTGCCGGAGCTGGGGCTGCGGCACGGGGCGGTCTCCTTGAATGGGTATCCTGGATGCTATTTCAGCTTCGACGGCGACGGTCGCGGCATGTTCGGCTTCGCGCGCGCGAACGGCGAGATGCAGATGACGCGGTTCACGCTCTCGCCCATGAAGCCCGAAGAGCGGGTGGAGCACCTCGGCCCGCTGGTCGAGGGCGTTCACTGAGCGTCGTGGGAAGGCCACATGCTCCCTGAGATCGACCCCGCGACCTTCCAGGCGGCGCTCTGGGCCTGGATGGGGCTGGCCGTGGTCACGGCGCTGGTGCTCACGCGGGTGACGGCGCCCTATGGTCGGCACGGCGGCGCGCCCGGTCCACGGCTGCCGAGCGGACTGGGCTGGGTGCTCATGGAGGCGCCGAGCTTCGTCGGCATGGCGCTGCTCTATGCGGTGGGCGACAACCACGGCGTCGCGACCACGGTCTTCCTGGGCCTCTGGCTGCTGCACTACGGGAACCGCACGGTGGTCTACCCTCTGGCCCGCCGATCGCTGGGCAGCCCGCTCCCGCTGTTCATCGCCCTTCAAGGTGTGTTCTTCAACGTCATCAACGCGGGCACCAACGGGCTCTGGCTGTTCCGGATCGGCCCGGACCGCGACGCTACCTGGCTCGGCGATCCACGCTTCCTGGTGGGCCTCGCGCTGTTCCTGGGCGGGCTGGCCCTCAACGTCCAGTCCGACGAGATCCTGCGGCTGCTGCGGCGCCCGGGAGAGCGCGGCTACCGCGTCCCTGAGGGCGGCCTGTACCGCTGGGTCTCCTGCCCGAACTACCTGGGCGAGATCATCGAGTGGTGGGGCTTCGCCCTGCTGACCTGGTCGGTGTCCGGGCTGGCGTTCGCGGTCTGGACCACGGCCAACCTGCTGCCCCGCGCGCTGGCGCACCACGCCTGGTATCGGAGCACCTTCCCCGATTATCCGCCGGAGCGGCGGGCGGTGCTGCCGGGCCTGCTGTAGGGTCTGCCCCACGGGTTCAGGGGGTCAGTGGCTCCCAGGGCTCCTCGACCAGGGCGAAGCGGCCGAAGTCGAAGGGGTCGCCGGGGGCCTCCTCCACCTTGACCAGGCGCTCGCGGCGGCCGGACTGCTTGAGCTCGAGGGCGCGGTGATGGCAGTAGGGCATGTTGCCGCGGCGTCCCAGCAGGGTGTGCGAGGTCCAGGAGCAGCCGCCCTTGCACTCCGCGGCGTAGTAGCAGCCTTTGCAGAAGCCCCACAGCTCGTCGGTGCCGCGCTCGCGGGCGAAGGCGAGGGCGTCCGACCGCTCCCAGATCGTGCGCACGCTGTGTTGGCGCAGGTTGCCGCCCACATAGGGCGCGCTTGGCAGCGAGGGGCAGCCCTTGACGTCGCCGTTGGACTCGATGCCCATGACGTGGCGACCGGCCGCGCAGCCCTTCCAGTACTCGACGCGGATCAGGTGCTCGTAGGGGCCGAAGTAGCCGAGGTTGTTCCCGGCGTTGACGGTGACGCCCGCGGCGATGGCCCTGGCCGCCACGCGCCCCAGCTTCTCAAACAGCTCGAGCATGTCGTAAGGCTGGAGCAGCCAGTCCTCCCGGTCGGCGGCGCGGCCCATCGGGCCCGTGACCTGAATCTGCCAGGCCTTGATGCCGGCCTCGAGGAGCACGTCGCCCAGCGGCTCGACCTCCGGCAGGTTCAGCCGGTTCCACTGGGTGTTGGCGAAGGGGCGCATGCCGGCGTCGCCGATGTGGCCGATCGCGGCGAGGGCGGCCTTGTAGGAGCCCTTGACCGCGCGCAGGTGGTCGTGGGTGGCCTCCAGCCCATCGACCGAGACGCTGACCGCCTGGAGGCCCGCCGCCGCCGCCCGCCTGGCCAGCGAGGCGTCCAGGGCGCGGGCGCCGGTGGTCATCGTGGCGCGGATCCCGGCGTCGGTGACGGCGCGGACGATGGTGAGCCAGTCCGGGTTCAGGTAGGCTTCGCCGCCGATGAAGGCCACCTCGCGCGTGCCGAGCTCGGCGAGCTGGCGCACCACGTCGAGCGCCTCCGCCAGCGTCAGCTCGGCCTCCCGCGGCAGCCCAGCGCGGCTCCCGCAGTGCCGGCAGGCCAGGTCGCAGCGCAGGGTCAGCTCCCAGACGACGTAGAGGGGAGCGAAGGCGGTTTGCGTGTCGATTCGGCGGCGCATGTGCCATGATAGCCCGGCCGCGGAGCGTCGGACGGGTCTCGCGCGGCAGGAGGAGGAGGAGACCATGATTCAGTGTACGGACTGCAACCGGCACTTTCGTGCCGAAGAGACGAGCTGCCCTTTCTGCGGGAGCCCTGTGCGTGGCCCGGTGGGCCGGGCGATCAAGGTGCTGGCCTCGAGCGCGTCGATGATGATCCTGGCGGCCTGCTATGGCCCCAGCATCGACAAGTACGAGACCGGCTGCCTGGACACCGACGGCACGGTCTGCGATGAGGACCTGGACGGCTACGCCGAGCTGGACGGGGACTGCGACGACCTGAACGCGGCGATCAACCCGGGCGTGGCCGAGGTCTGCGACGACACGATCGACAACGACTGCGACACGCTCATCGATCTGGACGACGCCGAGGACTGCGTGGTCGCCACCGAGTAGGGACAAGGCCGCAGCAGGAGATATGCTCACGGGGTCTTCACGAGGTCCCCGTGTGGCTGCTGCTCCTGCTGCTCCCCTTCGCGCTCTATGGGCTGGTGATCTGGGCGCTGGGTCGACGTGATCCGCCCCTCGCCTGGGACTGGTCTGCGCACAAGGTCGGCGATCTGTCCTTCGCCCGCGCCTTCGGGGGCGACTTCCTCTGGGGCGTGGCCTCGGCCGCGCACCAGGTGGAGGGGGGCAACAACAACAACCAGTGGAGCCGCTGGGAGCAGCAGACCGGCCCCGACGGAAAGCCGCGCGTGCACGGCGGCGACAAAGCCGGCCTCGCCTGCGATCACTGGCGTCGCTACCCCGAGGACATCGCGCTGATGAAGGCGCTCGGCGTGGGCAGCTACCGCTTCAGCCTGGAGTGGAGCCGCATCGAGCCCAGCCCCGGCGTCTGGGACGAGGACGCCATCGCCCACTACCACGCGGTCATCGACGCGGTGCACGCCGCCGGCCTCGTGCCGATGCTCACCCTGCACCACTTCACCCACCCGCTGTGGTGGGAGGATCGCGGCGCCTTCGAGAACGAGGAGAACCTGACGGCCCTCCTGCGCTTCACGGAGCGCATGTTCCAGGAGTACGGCGCCAAGGTGCGCTGGTGGTGCACGCTGAACGAGCCCGAGGTCTACGCCAGCCAGGGCTACTTCTCCGGCACCTTCCCCCCCGGCAAGAAGGACCCCCAGCTCACCGCCGTCGTCCTGGCCAACCTGCTGCGCGCCCACGGCCGCATGTACCGCCTGATCAAGAGCATGCCCGGCGGGCACGACGCCGAGGTGGGCCTGGTCAAGGACATCTTCCAGTTCGACGCCGACCGCCGCTGGCACCTGCTCGACGTGGCCGTGGCGGACGTCCTGGACCGCGTGATGAACGAGGCCATCCTGGACACGCTGGAGACGGGCCACTTCTCCCTCTCCGTGCCCGGCCTGATCAAGCTCGACGCCAAGGTGGTCGAGGCCGCAGGCTCACTCGATTTTGTGGGCCTCAACTACTACTCACACTATCGGGTGCGCTTCCGGCCGAACCCCGCCGAGCCGTTCACGTTGCAGTTGCGGCCGGGCGACGTGGCGACCGACATGCCCTACCCGGTCTACCCGGAGGGCATCTACCGGGCGCTCCTGCGCCTCTCCCGGCTGAAGACGCCGATCCTCATCACGGAGAACGGCATCGCCGACGCCGCCGATGACCGCCGCGCCGACTTCATCCGCCGCTACCTGTACGCGGTGAGCCGGGCCATGCAGGACGGCGTGGACGTGCGCGGCTTCTACTACTGGAGCTTGATGGACAACTTCGAGTGGGCGGAGGGCTGGCGCATGAAGTTCGGCCTCTACGCCTGCGATCCCGTGACCCAGGCGCGCACCCTGCGCGAAGGGTCCAAGGTGTTCACCGAGATCATCCGGGAGAGCCAGCGTGTCTGAGCCCACCCTGCCCAAGCCCACCCTGCCCGAGCCCACCCTGCCCGAGCCCACCGCCCTGCTCCTCGCCGCCGGCAAGGGCACGCGCATGCGCTCGCCCCTGCCCAAGCCCCTCGTCCCCGTCGCCGGGCGCGCCCTGGTGCTGCGGGCGATGGACGCCTTCGCCGAGACGGGCGTGACCCGCCAGGTGCTGGTCGTCGGCCACGGGGCCGACGCGGTGATGGCGGCCGTGGGGGATCGCGCGACATACGCGCTACAAGCCGATCAGCGCGGGATGGCCCACGCGGTGGAGTGCGCGCGCGAGGCCGTGGGCGACGCGCCGGAGATCTACGTCTTCGTCGGCGACACCGCCCTGATGCGGCCGGAGAGCATCCGCGCCCTGCGCGACCGTCACCGCGCGACCGGCGCCCTGTGCAGCTTCCTCACGGCCGACTTCCCGCGCCGCCTGCCCTACGCCCGCGTGCTGCGCGACCTGGACGGGCGCCTGCTGGGCTGTGTGGAGGAGCGCGACGCCAGCCCCGCGCAGGCCGCCGTGCGCGAGCTGCTGGGCTCGCACTACCTCTTCCGCGCCGAGGGGCTCTGGCCGCATCTCGCCGCCATCGGCCCCCACCCGCGCACCGGTGAGCGCTATCTGACCGATATCATTGGGATTCTCCTCGCCCGCGGCGAGCGCGTCGAGGCGGTGCGCATCCCGGACTGGCGCGAGCTGGTCGGCCCGAACACGCCCGAAGAGCTGGCCTGGGCCGAGGCGGTGCTGGCCGGCGAGGACCCGCCCCTGCCGGAGGGATCATGAGCCTGGACGCCCTGCTGGATCGCGCGCGGGAGCGCTTCGTGGCCGTCTTCGGCGGCGAGCCGGAGGTGCTCAGCTGGGCGCCCGGCCGCATCAACCTGATCGGCGAGCACACCGACTACACGGGCGGCCTGGCCATGCCCGCCGCCATCGACCGCTACGTGGTCACCGCCCAGCGGCGCGGCGGGGCCGAGTCGCGCATCGTCTCCGAGGACTTCGGCGAGGAGCATCGCTTCCCCCTGGGCGTCTCGCCCGAGGTCCGCGGCTGGCGCGCCTACGCCTCTGGCGCCGTCACGGTGTTGGCCGAGGCCGCCGCCGCCGCCGGTCGCCCGCTGCGCGAGGGGCCGGAGATCCTGGTCCTGGGCGATGTCCCGCTGGGCGCGGGCCTGTCGAGCTCGGCGGCCATCGGCTGCGCCCTGCTCGGCGGGCTGCGCCAGCTCTACGACGTGCCCCTGGACGCGCTCGGGCTGGTGCGGCGTGCGGTGGAGGTCGAGCACCGCTTCCTCCACTTGCAGAGCGGGCTGCTGGATCCGATGGCCAGCCAGCTCTCGCGCGCCGACAGCGTGCTGCTCATCGACTTCCGCGCCGTGAGCTGGCAGCACATCCCCGCCGCCTTCGGCCCCTGGCGCTGGCTGGTGGCGGACTCCGGCACCCGGCGGGAGCTGGCGGGCTCGGCGTACGCGGATCGGGTCGCCGCCTGCCGCGTCGGCACGGATGCCCTTCGCGCGGCCGGCGTCGCCACCCACCTGCGGGACGCGCCCCTGGAGGCGGTCCTGCGGATCGGTCTCGGTCAGCCCTGGCTGCCGCGGCTGCGCCACGTGATCACCGAGAACGAGCGCGTGCTGGAGATGGCCGGCTGCCTGGCCTCCGGCGACTTTGCCGCCGCCGGGCGCCTGCTGGTGGCCAGCCACCAGAGCCTGTCCGTGGACTACGAGGTCAGCACGCCGGAGCTGGACGTCCTCGCCGAGACCGCGAACGGGCTCCCCGGCTGCGCCGGCGCGCGGATGATGGGCGGCGGCTTCGGCGGCTGCACGATTCAGCTCGTACACGAAGATCACGTCGATGATTTCCAGTCTGAGCTGTCGCGCTCCTTCGAGGCGCGCTTCGGGCGCCCGGCGCCGGTGCTCTCGCTGGCGCTGGTCGATGGCGCGGGCGCGCGGGCGGCCTAGCCGCGCTCCTCGAGGCGCTTCAGCAGCTCGGCGACGCGGGCCTCCGCCTCCAGGCGGGCGGCGGACGCTTCGGCGCGCGCCCTGGCCTCGGCTTCGGCGTGAGCCTCCGCCTCCAGGCGGGCGGCGATGGCGGCGTCGCGCTGGGTCTCCGCGGCGACGCGGGCGGCGATCTCCTCCTCGATGCGGCTCTCGCGCTGCTCGACCAGGGCGCCCAGGCGGCTGATCAGCTCGCGCGCCTCGGGCACCACCGCCTCGCCGTAGAAGAAGCGCAGCCGGTTGTCGTCCAGCCCCAGCTCGAGGTCGAGCACGTTGGACCGCAGGCGACCGGAGCGCGAGGGGATCGACTGGTAGCCCGACCGGCCGCCGAGCTGGTAGCCGTACAGGCGCTGGTTCGCCCGGTCGTAGACGAAGTACTCGGGGATGCCCAGCCGGGCGTAGCGCGCGACGTTGGTGACCAGATCCTTCTCGCGGTCGCCGCTGAACAGGATCTCCAGCGCGAGATCCGGGCCCTTGCCCTCCTCGGAGACCACCCAGGCCATGCGGGTGTCCTGGTGGCCGGTGTCCTCGACGTCGAGCACGGCGATCAGGTCGGGGGCGAAGGCGGGCTCGCCCGGGTAGAGCACCGGCAGCTCCGCCGCCAGGTAGACGCGGCGGCCGACGCGCTGGAAGAAGTCCCCCAGGACGGAGATGGCCCCGATCTTGGCCACCGAGTGCGGGCGCCCCTCGGGCATCAGCTCGGCCTGGCGCTCCAGCGCGGCGAAGACCTGATCCATGTGCGCGTCCTGCGCCCGCTTGGACATCGCGCGCCAGACCTCCGCCGAGGGCGTGACGGGGATCTCGAGCGGTCGCTCGTCGGAGGTCTCGTCGATGGCCGCCAGCGCGGGAGAGCTCATGCCTGGATTCTATCGCCCGCGAACGCCGGAGTCCACGGCGGGTTAGCTTCGTGGATGCTCCTCCTCTTCCTGTCGCTGGCCCTGGCCGCCGAGGGCCCCGTCGTCTACGCGGAGGTGGAAGGGCGGGCGCTGACCCTGGACCGCTGGCTCCCGGCGGGCGAGGGACCTCACGCGGGCGTGCTGATCCTGCACGGCGGCGGCTGGAAGTACGGCGATCTCTACGAGGGGGTCGAGCCCCAGGCGCGCGCGGCGGCGGCGGCGGGCCTGGTGGCGGTGAGCGCGAACTACCGCGTCTCGACGGAGGCGATCTGGCCGGCGCAGCTCGAGGACGCCCGCTGCGCGCTGCGCTGGATGAAGGGCAACGCCCAGGACCTGCGGCTGGACCCCGAGCGCGTCGCGGTGGTCGGCCACTCCGCGGGCGGGCACCTCGCGCTGATGCTGGCGGAGACGACCGAGGTGGCGGCGCCCTCCTGGTGCCCCAGCCAGGGTGACGGGGCGGTGAGGGCGGCCGTCTCCGTCGCCGGACCCTCCGATTTCGCCCGCTTCTACGCCGTGACCCACTGGTGGGGGCAGAAGATGGCCCGGGAGCTGCTCGGCCTCTCCCGCTTCGCCAGCGCGCGCAAGGTGGCGGCGCGCCTCGCCGAGGCCGACCCGCTCCAGCAGGTGGACGCGGTGGGGCCGCCGGTGCTGCAGATCGTGGGCGGCGTGGACCCGCTGGTGCCGGGCGAGATCGCCGCCGCCTACGACGCCGCCCTGCGGACGGCCGGCCGCCAGAGCGCCGTCCTGACCTTCCCCGATCTGGGCCACAACGACGTCAACCAGGCGGAGCGCTGGCTCCCCTGGGTCCTTCAGGAGCTGAACCCATGAGCGCTGCCCGCCTCCTCCACCGCATGGCCGTCAACAACGCGCTGAGCAACCAGCGGCTGCACGCGGCGGTCGCCCAGCTCGACCCGGCCGCCTACCAGGCGCCGCGCACCAGCTTCTTCCCGACCTTGCACCTCACGCTCTGCCACATCCTCTTCGTCGATCGCTACTACCTGGACGCGATCGAGGCGGGCGGGCTCGGGCTGAGCCTCTGGCCAGAGCTGCTGCGCTGGGAGAAGGAGGCGGACTTCGCCCAGGTTCAGGCGGCGCAGCGTGAGACCGACCTGCGCCTGGCGCGCGTGGTGGAGGCCCTCACGGAGGCCGATCTCGCGCGCCCCGTGGACATCCAGCGCCGCGACCGCGTGCAGGTGGAGCGCCTGGACAGCGTGCTGCTGCACCTCTACCAGCACCAGATCCACCACCGCGGGCAGGTGCACGCGATGCTCAGCGGGACCGCGGTGAAGCCGCCCCAGCTCGACGAGTTCTTCTTGAGCGAGGACCTTCCCATCCGTGAGAAGGAACTAATCTACTTAGGTTTTCCGTTGACCTGAGGCGATCCACCCCTGCTTGTCGTGGCGCCCTCGGCGAAGCAGCGCTGCGAGCGCGACGACCAGCGCCCCCAGTCCCCCCGGCGCGCCGCCCGTCCCGCAGCCGCAGCCCTCCTTGGCCAGCGCGACGGCGCAGGCCGAGCTGCCGTCCCCCACCTCCAGGCAGACGTAGCCGTCGGGGCAGGCCTCCTCGCCCGCGCAGGTTTGCGAGCAGTAGCGGTCGTCGCCGTCGGCCAGACAGAAGAGGTCCTCGGCGCAGTCGGTGGTCTCCGTGCAGGTCTCGCCGAGCGCGCCCTCGCCGCTGGCGACGTCCTCGTAGAGCGCGCAGAGGCCGGCGAGATCGTCCTCCTCCAGGGTGCGCGCCTCCGGGTCGCCGTCCATGGCGGGGTTGAGGCTGGCGCCCTCCACCGTGGAGTGCCAGAGGCCGAGCAGGTGGCCCGCCTCGTGGGTGACGGCGGACTGCAGGTCCATGATCGCGCGGCCGTCGGCGCCCTCCGTGGCCCAGGCGTAGGTCTGGGCGTTCAAGGCCAGATCGGCCTCGACGATCTCTGTGCCGGCGGTGAAGAGGGCCGGCGTGCTGACCAGGGCGGTGTCGTCCGGCCAGGCCTCGTCCAGCAGGAAGACCGCGTTCAACCCGTCGGCCTCGCCGCCGAAGCTGGCCGAGGCGCTGCGGCCCGCGTAGGTGAAGCTCACGCCGCAGCCGGCGTCCTCCCAGGCCTGAAAACCCGCCTGGATCGCCGCGAGCGCCGCGTCCTCGTCCAGGCCGCCGCCCAGGGGCTCGGCGACCGTGTAGGGGATGGGGAAGGCGTCCTGGGGCCAGGTGGCGCCGATGTCCGTCCAGGCCAGCGCGGGGGCGATGAAGAGCAGGATCATGGCGTCCTCAGGCGGAGTCCGATGGCCAGGGCGTCGTTGGCGCGCTCGACGCCGCGGCCCAGGACCACGACGTCCTCGCCGTCCTCGACGCCGTCGCCCTGCTCGGCCGAGAGCAGCCACTCGACGAAGCCCTCGATGGCGGCGTCCTCGGCGAGCAGGGAGAGGCGGCCGGCCCCCAGCCAGCGCGTGTCCTCGCCGGTCTCCAGGCCGGTCGCGCGCTCGGCGCGCAGGGTCGCGCGCAGGGTGGTCTGGCGCAGGTCCAGGCCGCCGCCGATCTGGGCGTTCCAGGCGGCGCGGCGGGTCTCTTCGCCGCCCGTGTCCCGGGCGAGGGTGCTCGTGTTCCCGCCGGAGAGCAGCCAGGTGCCCCAGCGCAGCTCGGCGTCGGCGCTGAGCAGGCGGCTGTCGCCCAGCGAGGGCGAGCGCAGCGCGGCGAGGCCGGCGCCCAGGCCGAAGACCAGGCCCTCGGCGGCGATCCGCTCGTCGTCGGGGGGCGCGCCGAGCGGGTGCAGGTCGAGCCGACCCCAGCCCCAGGGAGCGTCCGAGCTGGGCGCGCTGTAGGAGAGTCCGCCTTGCAGCGTTATTTGCTCGGGCCAGCGCAGGCTGCCCGCCGCGCCGGTGGCATGCCAGGGCAGGGTGGCGCGGGAGAGCACGGGCGAGAGCCCCAGGGCCCGATCCTCGGGCTCGCGCAGGCGGTCGCGGGTGACGGGCAGGTCGCCGCGGCCCAGCCACAGCTCGCCCCAGCCCGCGGGCGCCGCCCAGCCGACGCGCGCCTCCGCCGCCTCCACCGCTCCGGCGTGGACCACGCCCTCCTCCAGCCGGACGAGCGCGAAGAGGCCCGCCTCGGTGCGCGCCTCGCCCTCCAAGGCCAGGGGGGCGATGCCGACGCCCTCGGTGTTCACCGGGTCATAGCGGGTGGTGTCGGCCGCCTCGCCCACCCACACCCAGGCGCGCGCGCCCAGCGCGGCCTCGCCCGTGAGCGTAAACGGGCCCGCGCGCGGGTCGGCAGCCTGAGCTCCGCCGAGGGCCAGGGCGATCAGCGAGAGCGGGATCACAGGGTCGGCACCGCGCTCGCGCTGGCCTCGAGGTAATAGTAGGTGTTGATGTGGCCGGCGGCGGCGGTCTCGGAGTCCATGCCGATGAGCGTGAACGTCAGCGCCTCTTCTGCGGCGCGGAAGCGTAGTCCCGCCACCTCTCCGGAGTGTCCGGCGATCCCGCGGTGCACCCAGGAGCCCAGGAGCTCGCCGTCCCGGCTCCACCGGGAGACGATGCCCGCGCCGTCCACCGTCCAGAGCGCGTCCTCGGTGAGGCTGGCGACGGGGTAGAGCGAGTCCTTGCCCAGGCCGCTGCGGGCCAGGATCTCCCCGTCCGGGTCGAGCACCAGCACCTCGCCCTGGTCGCTGTCGTCCCAGGTGACGATCACGCGCTCGGCGTCGCCGGTCACGGCGGGGGCGGAGAGGTAGCCGCAGGTGGCGTCCTCGATCGCGCGCGCCCACAGCAGGTCGCCCTCGCCGTCCAGCGCCGTGACGGTGAGGGCCATCGCCACGTCGTCGCAGCTCGCCACCACCAGGCCCGCCCCGGCGGCCCCGGCGCCGAAGGCCCAGACGCTCTCCGCGATGGCCGTGGTCTCGCCCGCGCTGGGGTCGAGCAGGCTCAGCGCCCCGTCCATGTCCTGCATCACCAGCCGCGGCCCATCCACGTCGAGCACGACCACGCGGCGGGCGCCGGCCGTGCCCTCGACCAGGACCGGGGTCTCGGAGAAGCCGCCCGCGCCGTCCAGGCGCGCCGTCCAGACGCTGGTGTCGCCGATGGAGGCCAGCTCCACCCACCAGGCGCGCAGATCCTCGCCCGAGGGGGTCAGCACGCCGGTCATGAAGTCCACCCAGCAGGTGTCCTCCAGCAGGAGGGTGGTCTCGAGCTGCCCGTCGGCGCTCCAGCGCGCGTGGCGCAGGCCGCCGTCCTCGTCGCCGTCACAGTAGAGCAGGTCGGGGGCGGTGGGCGCGCCGGCCATGTCGATGGCGCCGAGCAGGTTGTAGTAGCCGCAGGGCGGCGGCGCGCCGGGCGGGAGGGCGGGGCCGCCGGTGTCCAGGTACGCGCCGGTGTCGGCCTCGTCCCCGGGCTCCGGGCTGAGGCGCGCGCAGCCCAGCAGCGCGAGATCGCCCTCCTCCTCGGTCAGATCGGCGCCGCAGGCGGCCCCCGTCTGGGTGGACACGGCGGCCGTGTCTCCCGTCTCGGGAGGGCGCCAGGGGGCGGTGGGGTCGTCCGCGTCCTCGACGATGGAGAGGGAGCGCGGCGCCTCGTCGCAGGCCGCCAGGAAGAGCAGGGCCGAGGCCGCAGGGAGGTTCATCGCGCGCTCCAGTCTTGTACGTACAATCTCCACACTGCGGCGCGGCAGTCAACCGGCTTCAGCACGTCCCGAAGACCCGGTCCCAGAACATGCTGGAGACGCCGAAGCGTCGATCATCGTGGTTGTGGTGGTGGTTCATGTGGTGGGCGCGCAGGCGCTTGAAGGCCGGGTGATCGAGGCGCAGGTGGTGCAGGGCGTAGTGGGTGCAGTCGTAGACGACATAGCCCAGCATGAAGCCGGCGAAGGCCGGGAAGACCCAGGCGGGCCCCAGCAGCAGCCGGAACAGGCCGTAGAAGAGGGGCGCCAGCAGCGCCGCCGCCGCGGGCGGCATGACGAGGCGGTAGCGGTCGGACGGCCACTGGTGGTGGACGCCGTGGGCGAAGAAGTGGAAGGTCGGCCCCCAGCGCGTCTTCGGCACCCAGTGGAAGACGAAGCGGTGCAGCAGGTACTCCGCCAGGGTCCAGACGCCGATGAAGAGCAGGAAGACGGCGACAGAGACTAGTATATCTAGCTTCTTCTCCACCAGCCCCCAGCCGAAGGTGCCGGCGACCATCGGCAGCCAGAGCGCGGGGACGACGAACCAGGGCGTGCGCGTGAAGAAGTCGAGGAAGTCGCTCTCGAACATGCGAGGGGATTCGGGGGAGGCGCGCACGGTCGGGCCCTCTCGGGATGGACTACAGGAGGCTAAATCGCGGTTATCGACCTTTCAAGTGCAAAAGTTCTTGCGCGGTCGCCGCGCGCGCGGTGCGCAGCTCCCTTCGCGCCGCGCGCTGTGGGCGTCCGCGGCGGGGAAGCCGCGCGCCGGCTCACGCGGGAGCTATACTGAACAGCCTGGAGGTACCGTGGTCTGGCTGTTCTGGCTCCTCATCGGCTGTGGCGGCGAGCCCGAGGCTCCCGTGGACCTCGCTCCGCCGAAGCCGAACACGAAGAAGGGCCTCGAGCCGATCATCGAGGAGGAGCCGCGGGTGAAGATGAACCGCCCGCCAAAGATCAAGGAGGTGCTCTTCCGACCCGAGCACCCGGTCAAGGGCGACAGCATCGAGAGCCGCGTCCTGGGCGAGGACCCCGACGGCGACACGGTGGACATCGATCTGGTCTGGGTGGTCAACGAGAGCCGCTGGCTGGACCAGACCGAGCGCACCCTGGACGGGTCGCTGCTCAAGCGCGGCGACGTCATCCAGCTCGAGGTCACGGTCAGCGACGGCGAGAACACGGTGACCGAGACCAGCCGCAAGCTCATCGTCGGCAACACCGCGCCCGAGCTGCTGACGACCACAGACGAGTTCGCCGAGCTGAACGGCCTCGAGATTCGCGCCCGCGATGTGGACGGCGACACCCTGAGCTATCGCCTGGAGGGCGCGCCCGAGGGCCTCACCATCGACGAGCGCGGTCGCGTCGCCTATGTCGGCTCGGAGAGCGAGAAAGGCGGGACCTACGCCGTGACCCTGGTGGTGGACGACGGGAACACCGGCACGGCGAAGATCAGCTTCGGGATGACGGTCTCGGCGGGGCAGGCCGAGCAGCGCGTGCGCAAGGGCAGCGAGGCGGCGGCGACGGGGGGCTGACCCTCAGCCCTGGCTGCTGCGCGCGCCCAGGAAGTCCCACAGCGGCTTCGGCATCCAGCCCTGGCGGTTGGCCGGGTTGACCTCGATGACCAGCAGGCGATCCCCGGCGGCCTTGTCCAGGCAGGGGTCGAGCAGGTTGTAGGCGGCCGGCGCGTTCAGCAGGCTGTCCACCAGCCAGGTGTTGCGGAAGGCGCGGGTGGAGGCGCCGACCGCGCCGATGGCGGTCTCCAGGGCCTTCGTGTCGCGATCCTTGCCGCCGAGCTCACAGACGATCATCAGCATGGGGGTGTCCTCGTGGTCTATGTAGCCTGATCGGGCCTTCGCCGCAGGGGCGCCGCCGCGGGTTCGGCCGCTACAGGTTCGGCCGCCCGTGATCGCCGACGCGCACCGTGCGCGGGATCTCGATGGGGTGCCACAGGCTCTCGATGGGCGGCAGCAGCGGGGCGAGCATGGCGATGCCGTCCGGCTCGTCGGCGTCACCCACCCAGGACAGCTTCAGCGGGCCGCAGCCGGGCTCCAGCACCAGGGGCGTCAGGGTGAACGGCACGGGCAGCGTGCGGTCCTGGCTGGCGGTCCAGGTGTGGCCGCAGGCGTCGCGGGCCATCAGGGTCAGGCGCATGGTGTTGCCCATGGCGGTGCCGACGCCCAGCACGTAGTAGCCGGCGGCGACGTCGAAGCTGGCCCCCTGCGGGCTCTGCTCCAGGGAGGCGCCGCCCGAGCCCTCCAGAATGATCGGGATCTCCACGCCCTGGATGAGGTCGGCGGGGAAGAGCACCTGCTCGATGACCCCGGGCGGCGGGCTGATCAGCAGGCCGCCGGTGATCGCCACGGTCGGGCTCTCCCGCCGGTCCGGCTGGCGCAGCTCGATGCCGACCAGCGGCATGACCTCCTGCTCGGTCATGCCCATGCCGGCCACCTGGGCGCCGTTGACGCCCAGCGTGCGCGCCAGGGCGCCATAGCTCAGGATCTTGTTCTTCTGCTCCTGCTGGGCCCGGTAGGTGGACTGATTGGGGGCGTGGGTCATGCGCCCGGCCAGCAGCCCGACCGAGAGGGCCGCCGCTGCCGCCGCCGCCAGCCGGCCCAGCCGCCCGACGCGCTCTTCGCGCAGCGCCGCGTCCAGCCCGACGCCCGTGTAGAGCGCGAGGCCGTGGGCCGCGGCGATGATCTGCACCTCGCTGGACTGGGTGAACGGCGACATCACGCCCACCGAGACCAGGTACATCACCAGCCCGGGGGGAGGATCGGCCCAGCGGCGCGCCAGCACGAGCAGCACCAGCGGCAGCAGCGTGAGCGCCGGCCACTCCGGCGAGCTCAGGCAGAGCCACCAGTAGAGCCCGGCGCCCGCCACCCAGGCCACCCGCAGCGCCGGGCGCTCGCCGAGGGGCGCGCCGATGAGGTCGCGCAGCAGGACCAGCGCCAGGGCCAGGACCGGCACCCCCGCGCCCAGCCGATCGGCGACCGTCCCCCGGTCGGGCCAGATGTTCAGCACCATCCGCGCGTGGGACTGCCAGAAGCCCACCATGCGCTCCAGCACGGGCGTGGTGTCGGCGCTCATGCGCGAGACGTTGGCCGCGTGCCAGGTGAAGGCGAAGACCAGCAGCCCGACCAGCGGCAGCGCGAGGGTCAGCCAGACGCCGCGCTCGCGCAGGCCGGCCCGGTAAGCGCCCCAGGCCATGGCCACGGCGGTGATGGGGTAGATGAAGGAGCCCGGCTCCTTGAAGAGCGCGCTGGCCACCACGGCGAGGCCGGCCGGCACGAGCCAGATGGGGCGTCTCAGGCCGCGCAGCACCGCCAGCAGGCTCCAGACCCCAAAGGCCGTCTCGCCCGCGGTGTTCATCAGCGCGTTCCAGTCCATCAGCCGCGCCCAGCCCCAGCCGCTCACCGCCAGCAGGCCCGCCAGCAGGCCCGCCCGCAGGTTCCCGCCCAGCGCGCGCCCCAGCGCCACGACGCCCAGGGCCGCCGCGACGTTCAGCACCACCAGCACGAGGTGCTGCCCCCAGAAGGCGCCATCGCCCAGATAGGTGCCCAGCCAGAGGCTCATCAGCGTCAGCGGCCGGACGTGGTCGTGCAGCGCGTGGCGCTCGGTCAGCGCCAGCCAGGGCTCGTGGCGATACTCCAGAGCCCAGCGCAGGTTGTGCAGGTCATCCTCGTGATACCAGCCTTGAAAGGTCGGTACCGCCAGACGGAGGATGGACAGCCCCAGCAGCGCCAGCAGGGCGCCGTCCAGCAGGAACCCGCCGAGCGATCCCTTCGGGCGAGCCTGTTTCTGCGCGGTCTCGGTCTGGTCTGCCTGCATGCCTGTTCAAGATAGTGACAAAAATTGCCCAGGGACAGGATCAATTTTTGTCACTCCGCGTTCCCGCGCCAGCGAGGCAGAGGAAAAACGATGGACCTTCAGGCGTCGGCGCCGACGCCGCGGCGCGCTAGAGGATCGTGCGGAGGCCACGGTGGACTTTCTCGAGCGGGTGCGGGCCCTGCCCGTGCTGGGGGTGGGCGTATCGACCGAGTACGGGGCGGGCGCGTCCAAGGGAGCGCTCGATCCGCTGAGCCTGCGCAAGCAGCACCCGATGTTCGGCGCCTTTCTAGAGGTGGGGGTGGAGACGGAGAAGGGTCTGGACGCGCAGGCCCGCGCCTGGGCGCGGCGCGGCTGGCCGAGCACCTACCACTTCCTCGACCTGAACCTGGACGAGGCCGACGACTTCGACACGGGCTGGCTCGACGAGGTGCGCGCCATCCTCGCCGTGCTGAAGCCGAGCTGGATCTGCGGCGACGCCGGGCTCTGGCACTTCGGGCCGCGCGAGCGGGGTCATATGCTCCTGCTCCCGCCGGTGCTCACCGCGGAGAGCGCCGACGCGCTGGCCGAGGGGGTGCGCCGCCTGCGGGCGGAGACGGGCCTGGAGGTGCTGCCGGAGAACCCGCCCGGGACGGCCTTCGTGGGCGATCTGCACCTGCTGGACTACTTCGCGCGCCTCGCCGAGCGCGCCGACACCGGCCTGCTCCTGGACTGCGCCCACCTCGCCATCTACCAGCGCGCCACCGGGCGCGCGCCCCTGGACGGCCTGGACGACTTCCCGCTGGAGCGCGTGGTGGAGATCCACGTCGCCGGCGGCCAGCCCCGCGAGGCCCACGGCTACCGCTGGATCGAGGACGATCACAGCCCCGACGTGCTTCCCGAGACCTGGGCCATCGTGGACGCCGTCGTCGCGCGGGCCCCCAACCTGCGCGCCGTCGTCTTCGAGTGCGAGCGCAACAGCGTCGCCGCCGCCCTCCCCGGCTTCCGGCGCGTGGCGCGGGCGCTGGAGCGAGCCGCCGGGCCGCTGCGGGGGAGGGGGCGGCCATGAGCGTGGCGCTGCAGCGCGTCATCGTGCGCATGCTCTTCGATCCGCCCTTCGTGGCGCGTGTCTACGACGGCGAGCCCCTGCCGGAGCTCGACGCCCGCGCCCGCGCCCTGCTGCTGGCGGTGGACCGCGGCGCCTGGGGCACCGACCCGCACCGCCGCGCCCGCGCGCTGACCGCCCTGCTGGAGGAATTCCCCGCCTCGGCCGCCCTGGCCGGGCTGGACCGGCTGGACGCCTTCTTCTCCTCGCCCACCTTCCACCGCGCCATCCAGGCCCGCCAGAGCCTCGCCCAGGCCTTCGGAGGCTGGCTGCTGCCCCTGGCCGGCCCCGTCGCCACCCTGGAGAGCGTGGTCGCCGCCGCCCGCCGCGATCGGTCGCCTCCGCCGGGTCCGGGCCTGGTCCGCGCGCCGGGCGTGCGCGTCCTGCGCGTGAGCGGCGGCACCCTGGCGCGCTACCAGCAGGTCCGCGCGCGCCTGGGCCCGGATCCCTTGCGCGCCCTCGCCGCCGGGCCGATCGGGCTCCCGCGCCTGGCGCCGCTCGAGGGAGAGGAGATCCTCCTGTTGGAGCGTAACGCGGGTGGAAGCGCCGCGATCGGGGCCTGCGCCGATGGCCTCGCCAGCCTGATCACCCTCGCGGCGCGCCCGCTCGCGCGGGAGCTGCTGCTGGCCGAGGCCCGCCGCCTGGGGGCCGATCCGGGCGAGGACGCCGAGATTGTCGATGGGCTGGTGAGCGACGGGATCCTGGTGTCTCAGGCGGGCTGAGCGGAGATCGCTCTTGACGTGTCACTTTCTATGTCAATAGATCGTGACATTTGTTGACAACTTCGGTGCGCAACGCGTTTCGCACCTCTGGTCTACTGGCAGAACCCTCGGGCCAGACGGCAATTCTCGACCGGAGACGCGTATGCTTCTCGGCGCCACCCTGCTGCTCACCCTCGCCTCGACGCTGAACCCGGGCACCGCCCCAAGCTCCGATATCAGTCGCCAGATCGTCGCTTCGGCACGCCATTATCTCGCGCACAAGCCTCCCGGACCGGACCAGTGCACCAACTACGTCAAGCAGGTCTACCTGCGGGTGGGGGTCGAGGTCGGCGGCAGCGGCGGCGACCTCTGGGAGCGCGCGGCGGAGATCGGCGTCGCCCACCAGGGCCCGGCGAAGGTGGGCGACATCGCCTTCTTCGACAACACCTTCGATCGCAACGGGAACGGCCGGGTGGATGACCCCTTCACGCACGTGGGCGTGGTGATCGCCGTCGCCGCCGACGGCACGGTGACGGTGGCCCACGGCGGCGCCACGC
>CAZKWG010000046.1:0-19660 GCA_964556105.1 uncultured Enterobacterales bacterium
CACCGCAGCGGCCAGGAGCGCCCCGTCATGGTCTACCGCCTGCTGGCGGAGGACACGGTGGAGACGCGCATCGAGGAGCTGAAGGAGCGCAAGCGCGCGCTCTCGGACGCGGCGCTGGGAGACGCGGCGGCGGCGGCGGCGATCACGCGGGAGGATCTGCTGGCGCTGCTGGGCTGAGGGGAGCGCTCACGCGGCGCTGGCCACGATCCTCCCCACCTCCGCCAGCACGGCCGCGTTCTCGTCCATCGTGTGGCCGGTCCGGTCGTAGTAGGCCGCGACCACCACCGCGCCGCGCCCTGGAGGCCAGCCCACGGCGACGTCGTTGGTCGGGCCGTCTCCACCCGTGCCGGTCTTGTCGCCCGCGCTCCAGTCGGCGGGCAGCCCCGCGCGCAGGCGGGTGTGGCCCGTGACGGCCGCGCGCATCCAGCCGATCAGGATCTCTCGGCTCGCCGGCGTCAGCGCCGCGCCGACGGTCAGCGCGGCCGTGGTGGTGGCCATGGCCGCGGGGGTGGTGGTGTCGCGCGTGTCGCCGTTGGCGATGTCCACCCGGTTCATCTCCGGCTCCATCCGGTCCACGCGGGTGGTGGGGTCGCCCAGGGAGCGCAGGTAGGCGGTGAGGCCGGCGGGTCCGCCTACGCCCGCGAGCAGCAGGTTGGCGGCGGCGTTGTCGCTGGTGGTCATCGTCGCGTGACAGAGCTCGGCGAGGCTGAGATCCTCGCCGACGCGCTCCCTCAGGATCGGGGAGTGCTGGATCAGGTCTCGCCGCCGCACGCGCACGACGCGATCCAGCGGCTCCTCGCCGCGATCGGCCCGCGCCAGGACGAAGCCGGAGAGCAGCAGCTTGAACGTGCTGCACATCGCGAAGCGCTCGTCCTGGCGGTGGCCGTACAGCGCGCCCGTGTCCGTGCTCAGGATGGCGACCCCCAGCCGCCCACCGTGGGTCTGCTCCAGCGCCGCCAGCGCCTCGCCGACGGCCGGCGTCGCGCGCTCCGCCCTGGCGCCGCGGGTGACGAAGAGCAGCGAGAGCGCCAGCGCGCCGTGGGCCAGCGCGCGACGGGAGAGGTCTTGGCGGTGCTTCTGCATGGACGCTCCGACCCTCCGACCTATTCGAGCGCACTTGACGGGTCAATCCTCCTCGTTAGGTCTCGGGGCTGATCGGATACGCTGTCGCCCGAGGGGACCGAATGAAGAAGCTGGTCGCAGGTATCAAGGAGTTCCGGCGCACGGTCCAGCCGGCGTATCGGGAGAAGTTCGCCCATCTGGCGCTCGGGCAGTCGCCGGACTGCCTCTTCTTCGGCTGCTCGGACAGCCGGGTGATCCCGAGCGTGTTCGCCTCCACCCAGCCCGGCGATCTCTTCGTCGTGCGCAACGTCGGCAACCTCGTGCCGCCCTGCGATCCGGACGGCGCGCAGCGCTCCGAGGCCGCCGCGGTAGAGTTCGCCCTCGAGGTGCTGAACGTCCGCGACATCGTCGTCTGCGGGCACTCCGAGTGCGGCGCCATGCGCGCCCTGGTCTACGGCGAGGCCCCCGAGGGCGCGCCCAGCCTGCACGGCTGGCTGGAGGTGGCCCAGAGCTCGCTCGCCCGTCTGGACGGCGCCTCCTTCGGTGATCCGGGCCTGTCGCAGCACAACCTGCTCTCCCAGGTCAACGTGCTCCAGCAGCTCGACAACCTGCGCACCTTCCCCGTCGTCCGCGATCGGCTGGAGAAGGGCACCGTCACCCTGCACGCCTGGTGGTTCGATCTCGCCCACGCCGAGGTCTCCGCCTTCGACGAGGCCACGCGGCGCTTCATCCCCATCGGCGCCGAGGAGGAGGCGCGGACCTAACGCGGGCTTCGCGCGCGACGCAGACCGGCCCGCGCGAGGATAACCCCTGGCCATGTCCACGCCCCCGCCCTCCTTCGCCGCGCTCGGGGTCGCTCCCGCCCTCTGCCAGACCCTCGCCGCCGAGGGCCTCGTCGAGCCCACCCCCATCCAGGTCGCCGCCATCCCCCCGCTGCTGGAGGGCGTCGATCTGCGCGTCGAGGCCGCCACGGGCACCGGCAAGACGCTGGCCGTGGGGCTGCCCCTGCTCATGGGGCTGGACCTGGCGCGCCGGGTGCCGCAGGCGCTGGTGGTGGTGCCGACCCGCGAGCTGGCGGCGCAGATCGTGGGCGAGCTGCGGCGCTTCGGGCGCGGGCTCGGGGAGCTGCGGGTGCTCGCGCTGGTCGGCGGGGAGCCCGGATCGGGTCAGGCCCGCGCGCTGGAGACCGGCGCCCATGTCGTCGTCGGCACGCCTGGACGACTGCTCGATCATCTGGAGAAAGATCGGCTGGACGTCTACGCGCTCTCCTTCGTCGTGCTGGACGAGGCCGACCGTCTGCTGGACCTCGGCTTCCTGGACGCGGTGGACGAGATCCTCGCCCGGGTGCGCGCCGTGAGCGTCCGCCAGCAGACCGTGCTCTCCTCGGCCACCTTCCCGGTGCAGGTGCAGCGCCTCGCCGAGCGCGTCCTGCGTGGCGCGCGCGCCGTCTCGGTGGGCCAGGCCCCGGCCGCCCTCCTGCATGCCAGCCAGCGCTGCGCCTCGCTCGACGCCCGCCTGCCGGCGCTGCGCGACCTGCTCGTCCGCCTGAACCCTGCGTCTACGCTCATCTTCTGCAACCAGAAGCTCACGGTGGACGAGGTCGCCGAGGCCCTGCCCGGCGCCATGGCCCTGCACGGCGACCACGAGCAGGATCGCCGCAACGACGTGCTGGCCGCCTTCCGCAATGGCAGCGCCCGCGTGCTGGTCGCCACCGACGTCGCCGGCCGCGGCCTGGACGTGGACGGCGTCGAGCTGGTCGTCCACTTCGACCTCCCCCCCAACGCCGCCACCGCCACCCACCGCAGCGGGCGCACCGGCCGCGCGGGCGCCCCTGGCCTCTCCGTCGCCCTGGTCCCAGCCGGCCGCGAGTCGCGCTGGGAGGAGCTCCTCGGGCCCAGCGCTCAGCGGGTGGCGCTGCCCGGCCCGCTGCACGCCGAGCGCCACCCGCGCTGGGAGACGCTGCGCATCTCGGCCGGTCGCAAGGAGAAGATCCGGCGGGGCGACCTGCTGGGCGCGCTCACGCAGGAGGGGGGGCTCGCGCCCGAGGACATCGGGCTCATCGAGGTCGGTGAGCGGGTGAGCTGGGTGGCGCTCCGCCCCGACGCGCTGACGCAGGCGCTCCAGCGGCTCCAGAAGGTCAAGGGGAGCCGGGTGCGCATGAGCGTCGTGGGGTGAGGGGCCGATCTGCGCCGCTGGGCTGATCCTGCCGAGCGCGAGGCGCAGATGTTGGGGACAGCTCCGTGTGTGCCTCTACGGTCGAGCCGCGGATGAGCCGCGCGCCGCAACGACCGGAGTCACCATGACCATCGCCATCCTCACCCTGCTCACCGGCCTCTCCTTCGCTCAGGACGCCGATGATGCCGAGATCGAACGGAACGCCGACATCGAGATCGCCTTCTGTTTCGTCAACTACAAGCGCACCAACTCGAACGAGACGGTCTACGCGAAGGATCGCGCCGCCGCCAAGGCCAAGGTGGCGGCCGATCAGGTCTGGTGCCACGACGGGCCCTGTCTGAAGCAGAGCGGGCCGCCGGACGGGGAGCAGTGCAAAGACGAGGAGTGAGCAGGTCGTGCAGCCCGACCAGGGTGGGGTCGCGACCGCGCAACCAGGGCTCCAAGGCCAGAGGTCAGGGCGTCGCGGCAGGGTACCACTGCCCGCGGATGTCGCCAAAGTAGGTCTGGCCCGTCGTGTGCAGGTTGAAATACAGCTCACCCTCCTCGGCGATGGTCGCCATCCCAGCCACGGTGGAGACCTTGACGGGCTGCAGCCCCGCGAGCGAAGGGCCGGGGATGAAGCAGCCCGCCGTGAACGTGCCGACCGCGCCGTGCGCGTGGGCGACGGTCTGCGTGATCGCCTCGTTGGTGACCTCCACGGAGAAGGTGCCATCGGAGAAGTTCTGCTGGATGTCCGTGATGTGCGAGAAGTCCACCAGGATGGGGCCAAGGTGGCCCGGCTTGCCGCAGTGGATGTGGAACATGTTGATCTCGTTGACCTTGACGCCGCTGATCTCGATGTCGATCCAGGCGCGACTGAGGTCCTTGCTGAAGCGCACCACGGCGTGGCCCGCGTGGCCCGCCGCCTCGCGCTCGGCGCGCGTCTTGGACGGCGTGGTGGACTTGAAGATGGCCGGCGTCTTCTTGGGGGTGTCCGACTCTTCGCCGGGCTCCTGGTTCGGGCTCAGGAAGGCCTCGTAGACGAGGCCGACCTCTTTGCCCTTCGCCGGATCGAGGTCCGGCGTCTCGCCCGCGGCGGCGGGCGCGCAGAGCAGGAGGGCGGACAGAGGGAGCAGTGTGCTGGATGGGACGCGGTTGGGCATGGGGCTGGCTCCTGGAGGCGCGCGGGCGCCGGTTGACCTCCAGGAGCCTACCGTGAATCGGGTTCCAGATGCGGCCCATGGGGTGGCCCGATCCGGCCACCCCAGGGAGGCTCAGCTCAGGGAGGCTCAGCTCGCCTCGTCGAAGACGAAGACGGCGCCGGCGAAGGTCTCGTCTCCACCGTCGCTGCCGAGGAGCGGTCGCCCACCACACTTCGCCGTGAGCACGGGCAGCGCGATCTCCACGGCGCCGAGCGAGAGGCTCTCGGCGTCCACGTCGTAGACCTCGGTGAGCGCGTGACTGTTCATCGTGAAGCAGTCCGCCTCCCACTCCGTCTTCTCGCGCAGGAGGAGGTCCGCCACCTGCTCAGAGCCGTCTTCCAGCGTGAGCGTCAAGGTGGCGGCCTCGCGATCAATCACCATCGTGACGGCGCCCAGCTCGGCCGCGTCGGGCATCCCCTCCGTAGGATCGCTGATGCTGGAGAGCACGAAGGAGCCTTCGGGGACGGCGTGTTCACTGACCGACTCGTGGCAGGCGGTGAGAGAGAGGGTGGAGAGGGCAGCGAGGAGCGTGGGGAAGCGGGTCATGGTGTCGGGACCTCCTGCCCCTGCATAGAGCAAGGACCGTGCCAACATAGAAGATCGATGTTAAAAGGAGAATTCATCTCCTCGGGCTGGATGGGGCCAGGTGGAGACCGCGACACGGGTGTCGCCGTGACGCTCCCCGTCATCCTGCCCCAACAGGCCGGGATCACGGTAGATGAGGCGTGGGAGGCCTCTCTCATGATGGTCGAGCTGCGTGAGATCACCCGCGACAACCTGCGCGCTGTGCTCAAGTTGGAGGTTCGCCCCGAGCAGAGCACGTTCGTAGCCTCCAACGCGATCTCGATCGCCCAGGCGCACTTCTACCCGGGCGAGGCGTGGTTCGCCGCGATCTACGCCGATGGAGAGCCTGTGGGCTTCGTCATGCTCGCGCTGGAGCACGGCAAACCCCCCTGGGTCTGGCGCTTCATGGTCAGCGGCGCGCACCAGGGCCGCGGCATCGGGCGAGACGCGATGCGCCTGCTCATCGCGCAGGCCCGCGCGTTGCGACCCGACGACACCGATCTCTTCCTCTCGCATGTCCCGGGTGAGGGAGACGCGGGCCCCTTCTACACGGGGCTCGGCTTCACCTACACGGGTGAGATCGACGATGGCGAGCGCGTGATGCGCCTGTCCCTGGTCTGAAGGTGGTGCCTGACGCGCCTGCGCGCCAGTGATCGAGCGCGTTGAGGCAGGGGTGGTCGTTCGGGCACCCCAGGGTTCAGGCGCCCTCGGTTGTGCGCGCCGAGCGTGCGGATGGGGATGTACATGCGCTCACGCAGGGTCGACGCTCATGTGAGCCTGAGGCAGGGCGCCAAGGGGAGTGGTTGACGCGTGTTCATGTCTGGCTTCGCGTTCGCACACCGCCGCGTAGAGCCTGCGATGGCCAGGGCTCGAGCGCGCCACTCCTGGCCTGATGCGCGTGAGCACGGGACCCATTGCTCGTGATCCCCTGCATCTTGACGCGTGGAGGCAGAGCCTTGACGCTGGCCTCACGACACAGAGGACTGAGCGGCGCTATGATCATGCGGACGTGCTCGCCCCCTCCTGCCCTTCGTCCTCTGAGCCAGACGCGATGATGCTACACCCCGTCGCCGCCCTGCCCGAGCCCGAGCTTCAAGCCCTCAGGGCGCGCGTCTCGCGCCATTCGGCCCTGCGCCTCGCGCTCGAGGACGGGCTCTCCATGGTGGAGAGCGTGCCGATGGACGAGTTCACGCGCGACGTCATCTTCCGGCTGGGGGACGATCGCTGGCTGGTCTACGACACCACCTGAAACGGCACCGTGATGGCGGTCGCCATCTGGGATCATCGGCCTGACGCGGCCGCGCTGCTGGACGCGCGCCTGCGACTGGGCTGGTCGCCGCGGGAGAGCCCGGTGGGGGAGGGGCCGCGCGTCCTGGGCTACGCGGCCTGCCTGCTGGACGCTGGCCCCCGACCCCCAGGTGATGGTAGCCTCAGGCCCCTCGAACGGGAGTGAGCGGTGGCCTCGCGCGATCTCGGCACCTACCAGATGCTGTGGGACTGTGGTTTCTGCGGAACCGAGAAGCTGCTGGGGCTCACCCACCGGCACTGCCCGAACTGTGGCTCCCCGCAGGATCCGGCTCGGCGCTACTTCCCGTCGGAGGCGGACAAGGTCGCGGTGGCGGATCACCGCTACACTGGCGCCGACAAGGTCTGCGGCAATTGCCAGACCCCGAACGGCGCCGCCGCCACCCACTGCGGCAACTGTGGATCGGCCCTGGACGGGACCAAAGAGGCGGAGCGCGTCCATCAGCGGGACGCGAGCAGCGAGGCGGGCAAGAGCCTGGAGGCGCAGAAGAAGGCCGCCCAGCGCGCCGCCGCGAGCCCGCCTGCCGAGCCTCCGAAGAAGAAGGGGCGCGGGTGCCTGCTGCTCATCGGGCTGCTGATCTTCGCGGTTGACAGCGTGGTCGTCTGCTCGACGTTCTGGACCCGCTCGGCGGCCCTCACGGTCTCGGGCCACACCTGGGAGCGCGCCATCGCCGTCGAGGCCTATGGCCCCGACAAGGACAGCGCCTGGTGCGACCAGATGCCTGGCGGCGCCTATGACGTCTCGCAGACCGAGAAAGAGCGCAGCACCAACAAGGTGGCGGACGGCGAGACCTGCACCACGAAGCAGGTAGACAACGGCGACGGCACCTTCAAGGAGGTCGAGGACTGTCAGACGACCTACCGCTCTGAGCCGGTCTACGACGCGTGGTGCTCTTACACCATCGACCGCTGGAGCCGCGCGCGCACCGAGGAGGCCAGCGGAGAGGGGACCACGCCCGTCTGGCCGACGGTCCGCCTGGGCCGCACAGGGGACTGCGTGGGCTGCGAGCGCGAGGGCGCGCGCACCGAGAAGTATGTGGTGACCTTCAAAGATCAGGCGGGGGACGCCCAGACCTGCGAGCTGCCCGAGGCGCGCTGGAAGGCGATGGCCAAGGGCAGCCGCTGGGAGGGTGAGGTGCGGGTGCTGACGGGCGGGCTGGACTGCGGGGAGCTCGAGCCGGCAAAGTGAGGGGACGCCTTCCGTCGCTCCTGCGCCTGGGATATTCCCCAGGGGTTCCCCTGATCCACTGGAGCGCATCCCATGAGCCTGATTGGCCAGACGGCACCCGACTTCACCCTCTTCTCCCACAAGCGCGAGAAGGTCAGCCTCACCGACCTGCGGTCCAATGGCCGCGTGGTCCTCGCCTTTTACCCGGCCGCGTTCACCGGCGTCTGTGAGAAGGAGCTCTGCGCCTTCCGCGATGCGCTCGCGGCGCTGAACGGCCTGGACGCGAACGTGGTCGGCATCAGCGTGGACGCGCCCTTCGCCAACGCCGCCTTCGCCGCGAAGAACGGCGTGGAGTACCCGCTGCTCTCCGACTACACCCGCGACACGGTGAACGCCTACGGTGTCGCGATGGAGAACTTCGCGGGCATGCCCGGCTACACGGCCAGCAAGCGCGCGGTCTTCATCGTCGAGCGCGACGGCAGCGTCAGCTACGAGTGGGTCGGCCCGAACCCCGGCGTCGAGCCGGACTATGCCGCCATTCAGGCGGCGCTGGGCGCCTCCGCGGCGAGCTAGAGCCGAGGCGACAGGGGAGGCTCGAGCGTCTCTGGGCGCCGAGTCACGTTAACAGTTGAGCTCGTCGTCTCACTGGAGCGTGGCATGTCTCCTCTCTCGCGCCTCGCCATTGCCCTCCTCGGCATCCTCCTCCTCGGTCGCGTCGCGCCTGTGCGGGCCGAGGGGAAGCCGCCGGTCGACCCACAAGCCCTCGAGATCTGGTGGAGCTCGGCCGCCAGGATGTGGCTGGGGGACACCGCCTACAAGGTCAAAGAGGGCGTAGGCTTCGAGGACGGGGTCTGCAAGGCCACGCTCTCCGACGGCGTGCTCATCCCCGTCTGGTCCGGGCAGGCCCCCGTCTCCGAGCGCATCATCGGCGCCGTCTTCATCGGCTCCGGCCAGCTCGAGATGGCGCTGCCCGCGCGAGCGGACGCCTGGGCCTTTGCCACGCACATGATCAACCGCGGCGGCGATCGCGCCACCTATGAGGCCATCGCCCGGCAGGAGGCGCCCTTCCGCACGGGGATCTCGCGGGCTCTGCTGCTGGGCAGCGATCCGAAGGTGCAGAAGCTGCTGATGGATCTGGTGCCGATCCGGTCGGGCTCCATGCTCACCGAGGGCACGGACGGCATCGACGAGGTCTACATGGTGACCGAGGAGCGCGGCAAGTTCGCCGCCACCGTCGTCGCCAACAACGTGCTGCCCAATCGGCGCCGCCTGCTGGAGCGCTCAGGGCTGGACGTGATCGCCATGGTCCGTCAGGACCGCCTGCTCTCCGAGGAGCTCGGGGTGGCGCCCGAGGAGCTTCGGCTGCTCGCTGACTTCCGCACCGACACGCGCTTCGGCGTGGCGGCCCTCGACGGCGCTGGGGTCGGGCCCACCGACTACGACGAGTGGCTGACCTGCTTCCGCGACGGTCTCGGGCACGCCGACACGGGCTATCGCTCGATGGCCTTCGCTCACGGCGTGGACGTGGACGGCATCCACCACTTCCGGCGCTTCAGCGGGGAGATCTTCCCTCGCGAGACCGGCAGCCCCGGGCCCGAGCCCGCCCGCTGGATGGCTCCCGTCTTCGCGGACACCCAGGTGGAGCTGGTCCCCACGACGTTCAGCAGCACCCAGAAGGTGCTGGTGAAGAACAAGCTCACCCTGGTCGCTCGCGGCGGCGCGCTGCAGCACGCCACCCTGCGGCTCCCCACCGCTGGCACCGTAGACGGCAGCTTCGAGCTGTTGAAGCTGACGACCAGCGATGGCCGGAAGGTGGCCTGGACCGGCCTCAGCGCCGATCTGAAGGGGATCGCGACGGCCTCGGCCCGCTCCAGCCGACCGACCTCGTCGGCTCAATCCGCGGAGAGTGATCTCTCTGGCTCGGTCGATGCGTCCGATGTGGCCGCGGGCGTCGAGGGCGTCGAGGTCGCCGAGAGCGCCTCCTCGTCGTTCACGGGTGTCGAGGTGAACGCCAACCGCGGCGGCCTGCTCGACAGCGTGGACGTCGAGGCCAGCGAGGCCGACATGGTCCAGAAGACGGCCAGCCGCTACGAGATCATCGTGCTGCTGCCCGAGCCTGTGGCCGAGGGCGCGCAGGTCCAGATCGAGCTGGAGTGGAAGGCGACCTGGCCCTGGGCCAACTGGAGCACGGCCGGACGTCCGCTGGGTCCGACCACAGGGCTTCAAGAGATCGTGCCCGAGCTGGTGCCCGCGCTGGGCGGCACGGCCTGGGACTTCAAGACCAGGGTGACGCTGCCAGGTTCGAGCTTCCGCACGCTGGGGATGGCGGTCTCCGGGGACACCCTGAGCGACGTGACCAACGATGACGACGGCTGGCGCACCCTGGAGGCGACGGGCAAGGCCGGTCGGCGCCCGGGCGTGGCCATCGGCCGCTGGTATGAGCTGGCCGATCCGCCGGCCAAGGGGCTGCCGGCGGTGCGGGTGGCGCTGTTCACCACCGAGGAGTACGCGCTCCCCAGCTTCCCGCCGGAGGTTCGCCGCATCGTCAGCTTCCTGGACCGCTTCCTGCCCAGCATCCCGCTGCAGGAGATCGAGGTCTTCCAAGGCAAGGACACGTTCACGGGCTCGGCGATGCGCGGTCGCATCTCCGCGAACGCCTACGGCCTGGTCGGCGTGCAGCAGGTCACCTACGGCGCGGTGGGCGACGGCAGCGTGGTCGAGGCCGAGGATCCTCACTTTGCCCAGTCGATGATCGCGCGACAGGTCGCCGGACAGGTCTGGGGGCAGCTCGTCGCGCCAGCCACCAGCCGGGACGAGTGGATCCTGGACGCGCTCTCCGAGGCGTACGCGGCCTTCTATGTGCGCGCGGCGTTTGGCGCGAAGGACTACGACAAGCGGGTCAGCGCCATTCGGGCCAGCATCGAGAAGCCCGTCGAGCGCAGCTACAACTACAAGCAGGTGGCGCGCTCGGACCGGCCGCTCTCGCTGACGGGCAGCACGCCGCAGAGCGATCTCTCGTCGAAGCTGCTCGACGACTACGGCTTCTACGTGCTCGCCGAGATGCTGCGCTTCCAGATCGGCGATCGCGCGTTCTTTCTGGCCTTGGACCGGCTGGCGAAGCGCCGCGCTGGCCAGCGCCTGACCACGGAGCAGCTCCAGGAGGCCTTCGAGGAGACGTCGGAGAAGGACCTCTCCGACTTCTTCGACTACTGGGTCCACGGCGGGCTGGTGCCCGAGCTGACCGTGAAGTACCGGGTCATCGAGGGGGACAACGGCCAGGTGATCGAGGGCGCCCTGTGCTCGAACGTGCCCTTCGGACGCATCGAGGTGCCCGTCGTCGTGCGCGAGGTGAAGTCCGAGCGCGAGCTGCAGGCGCTCATCCCCGTGGTCGACGGCGTGGGCAGCTTTCGGCTCGACGGGCGCTGGGAGAAGGTGAAGCTGGAGATCGACCCCGACGGCATGATCGTCGCCTTCGGTCGGAAGGTCGAAGAGGTCCAGACGACGCCGAGCTGCGGTCGCTGAGCGCTACTCCCAGCCCTCCGCCTGGCCAAAGGAGATGAACAGGCCGAGCGCGCTGCCGAAGACGTCGGCCACGCGCCGGTGGCGAGGCAAGGGGCGGGAGAGCGCGGCGCGCAGGAAGCTGCTCTGCTGGCGCTCCAGCTCGAGGAGCGAAGGCCGGGTCTGGCCTTCCCCGGCCAGCCAGTTGGCGTACTCGGACATGGCGGCCATGTACTGGCTGGCCAGCCGCCGGCTGAGGCGCTGATCGGCGACCTCTTCGCCCAGGAAGGTCTCGAACGTGAGCAGCTGGTCGTCCAGGCTCTGGGTCTCTGAGGAGCCAGCGGAGGGGAGATCGGGCTCGCGTGGGGGGGGCTCGGCGAGGTCGATGATGTCGGCCCCCTCGACGGTGATCCCCTCTGGCTCCGGAGCGGGCTCGTCCTCGGGGTCGGGGGGCTCGAGGCCGTCGGCGCCCTCGGCGATGAGCGCGATCAGGTCATCGGCGCCCAGCGTGGCCGAGGCGCCCGAGCCCTCCAGGAGGTCGTTGGCCAGGGCGCGCTTCTCGGCGTGCATGGCGAGGATGGTCTCCTCGAGCGTCCCGCGGGCGACGAGGCGGATGACGGTGACCGGCTGCTCCTGCCCGATGCGGTGGGCGCGGTCCGTGGCCTGATCTTCGACGGCGGGATTCCACCAGGGGTCGAGGTGGATCACGTAGGTCGCGGCCGTCAGGTTCAGGCCGGTGCCGCCCGCCTTGAGCGAGATGAGGAAGGCGTCGCCCTCGCCGCGCTGAAAAGCGTCCACCTCCTCGCGGCGCTGCTTCTCCGGCGTAGCGCCGTCCAGCCAACGAAAACGGAAGCCGTCGGCCTGGAGCGCCTCGCGGGTCAACGCCAGCAGCCGCACGAACTGGCTGAAGATGAGGGCGCGGTGCCCCTCCGCGCGCAGCTCGAGGAGGATCTCCCGCAGCCGCTCCAGCTTGGCCGAGGGGAAGGTGAGCTCCGGGGAGATCAAGCGTGGGTGGAGCGCGGCCTGGCGCAGCCGGGTGAGGGCCGCCAGGACGCGCATGCGCTGCTGGGCCTCGGGGCCCGCGGCGGCGGCGCCGATCTCCTGCAGGGCCTGTCGGCGGATCTGGTCGTAGAGGACGCGCTCGTCGCGCGAGAGGGTCACGTCGATCTGCACCTCCGTGCGCGGCGGCAGCTCGGACGCGACCTGGCGCTTCAGGCGGCGCAGCAGGAACGGGCGGATGAGGCGGGCCAGGGCCTGGCGACGGTCGCGATCATCGTCGCGCTCGATAGGGAAGACGAAGCGGTCGCGGAAGCGCTCCCAGCTCCCGAAGAGGCCGGGCGTGACGGCCCGGAAGAGGCTCCAGAGCTCCGACAGCCGGTTCTCGACGGGTGTGCCGGTCAGGCCGAGGCGGAAGGCAGCGTCCAGGCCGAAGACCGCGCGCGAACGACGGGTGTGGGGGTTCTTGATCGCCTGGGCTTCGTCCAGGATGAGCGTGCCGAAGGGCACCCGCGCCAGCACGGCGGCGTCGCGCGCCAGGATGTCGTAGCTCGCGACGAGCAGATCTCCCTCGCCCAGGTCCTCGAGCGTCCGCTCGCGGCCCGCTCCCCGGTAGGCGCGGGTGCGCAGGGACGGCGCCCAGCGCGCGGCCTCTCGCTGCCAGTTGAAGCAGACGGAGGTGGGGGCGATGACCAGGGCCGGACCCTCGGCGCGGCGCCGCAGCAGGAAGGCGAGGGCCTGAACCGTCTTCCCGAGGCCCATGTCGTCGGCGAGGACGCCGCCCGTGCTCCAGGCGGCCAGGCGCGTCATCCAGGCGAAGCCCTGGCGCTGGTAGTCGCGCAGGTTCGCCTGCAGCTCAGGCGGGGGCTCCAGCTCGAGCTGCTGGGCCTCGCGCACGCGCCGACAGAGATCTCGCCAGCCCTCGGGGCCTTCCACCAGGGCGCCCGCGTCCTCCAGCGCCTCCAGCAGGCCGGCGTGCAGGCTGGAGAGCTCCACCGCGGCGCGCGTCTCCTGGACGGCCACCGCCAGCGGCGTGAGCGAGGTCCGGAAGGGGGCGCTGAGCTTGAGCCAGGTCTCGCCGTCCACGTCGATGTAGTGAGCGCCGGCTCGGATCGCGGCGAGCAGGCGGTCGAGCGGGATCGATGCGCCGTCGATCTGGAGCGCGCCGGAGAGCCCGAGCCAGTCGCGCCGCGTGCCGACGCTGACCCCGAGCTGTCCTGTCTGGCTGCTGACCTTGCGCTTGCGCTCGCCGCGCCAGATGACGTGGACGGCCTCGCCGAGGGCTTGGAGCGCCTCGATGACGGGCAGGGCCTCCTCGGGCCGGCTCAAGACCCACTGGAAGGGCGCGGACTCGCTCTCCAGCGGGAGCGGGACGCTGGCCAGCGCGGCCTGAACCAGGGCGGGCTCCGCGGCCCGGTCGCGCGTGGTGAAGACGCGACCCTCGGCGCGATGGGCGTGGACCTCCACCGCGCCCTCGCCCGGCGTGAAGCTGGGGCCATCGGCCAGCGGGCGCAGACGGACCTCCACCAGCAAGGCGTCGCCCGGCTCCAGCTCGAGGAAGACCAGCGGGCGGAGACTGGCGCCGACCGGGGTGCCCCGCAGGGCCGGGTCGAGCTGGCAGGGCAGCAGGCGGGCGATGGCGGGCAGGCGCCGGAGGAGCGCGTCCGTCGCCTCTGCCGGCAGCGTGTCGCCGCGCTCGGACAGCTCGCGGATGAGGCTGCGCGCCGTCAGCGGCACCTCGATCAGGGTCAGGCGATCCGGCTCGCGGAGCATCATCAGCTCGCCTGCGCCCTCCTCACGGAACTGGACGAGCAGCTCGCCCGGCGTCCAGCTCCGTGCGCCTGCGACGAGGCTGAGCGTCACGCCACCCTCCGGGGTCTGCGTCCACTTCAGCGTGAGCGTGTCGCGGCGGACGGCGACGGGGTCGGTGGACTCGCCGAGGAAGACGCGCGGGTGGCCGCAGAGCTCCAGCATGGCGCGGAGGATGCGCGCGTTGTCGGTGAAGCTGGATGAGCTGCGGGCGGCCGGGTCGGGGTTGAGCAGGATGGCGACGCGGCTGTCGGTGGGGCCGAGCAGCCCAGGCTGACTGCGGATCTGCGCCAGATCCAGGCGCGTGATGGTCGTGCCCTTGCCCGAGCGGCGTGGCCGGCAGCCCACCGGCTCCAGCGCGGCGTCACGCTGCTTCCAGCGCAGGCGCCAGCCCAGGGTCAGCGCGTTTCCGCTCTTGTCCTTGAGCTCTGGCTCCACCAGCAGCGGGTCGATGCGGCCCAGCAGGCGCTCCCAGGCGGGGCGACCGCGGGCGCGGGTCATGGCGCGGGCCTGGGTCACGGTCGCGGGGTCGCGCAGGGTCTCCAGGCAGAGGTCCACCGCGGCCAGCTTGAGCCCGCAGCATGCCTCCGGGTGGCGGCAGGTGCAGGCGGCGGCGGGCGCGTCGCCGGCCCGCTGCAGCGAGATCTGGATCTTCGGCGCGGGCGTGCGACCGCAGAGGGCGTAGCCCGTGGTCTGAACGCTGACGACGGGTGGATCCTCGCTGACGGAGAGGGCCCAGCCCTCGCGGCGGGCGCGGGGCGGCGGCGGGGCGCTGGCGCGATGGCGGGCGCGCTCCTCCATCAGGCTGTCCCACACCTCGCTCAGCCCAGGGTCGCCGGTAGGGCGCAGCTCGGCCAGCGCGCGCTCCTGCTCCTCGGCGATGCCCGCTCGCGCCTCCTCGGCCGCGGCCTCGAGGAGCTGAATCAGCGCCCCCTGGACCTCTGGCGAGGCGCCGCGTCCCCAGCGCCGCGACGAGCGCGACGGGTCTTCCCCGCCCGCCATCAGCTCGGCCACGGTGCGCCCGTTGGCGCTGGCGGTCAGCCAGTAGCGGGCGCGCCCCTCCAGGACGTGGGCGAGGTGCAGATCGGTCAGGGACAGCAGGGCAGAGACGTCGTGCTCGCGCGCCCAGACCTCCAGATCCTCGGGCGTGATGCCCAGGTAGAGGCCGGAGGGGCGCGGCGTCGGCGCGGTCGGCTCGACCTCGGGCGGAGGCGGGGCGGCGCGCGGGGTGGGTCGGGCGTGCGCCAGCCAGTCCTGCAGGGCGCGCAGCAGCGAGATCTCCCCCGGTCGGCCCCCGCGCCAGCGCACCTCCGCGCGGAGGTGGGCGTTACGGAGCGCGTCGCGGAAGGTGCGAAGCTCGCCCGTTCGCGCCATCTCCTCGACGGCCTGCTTCGCCGCGCCGGAGGCGAGCGAGCCCAGAAAGGTGCTCACCGGCTCCTCGAGGACGGACTCCAGATCGAGCCCTTCGACCAGCCGGGTGAGCTCTTGGAAGGAGCCTGCCCGATAGAAGTCGGTGGAGGTAGACGAGACACCCATGGCGTAGTGGTCTATGCCCCAGACGGCCTCCCGACCAGATCGAAGCGGGTTCCGTCTGAAAACCGTCCTCGCCGTCCTGGGCTTACTCCGCCGTGCGCGTGACGGTGACCCGCGCGTCCACCACCGTGCTGCCGTCCAGGACGCCCGCGTAGGGCTCCTCTACCAACCCGAGCACACGCTGGGCCGCGTACGCGCTCAGGTAGGTGGCGACCACGTCCAGCCCCTCCTCCTTCTCGAAGCCCGGGCAATTGACGGCGGTGACGGTGAAGGTCTCGTGGCAGGCGCCGTCGAAGCGGGCCCAGGTCACGTCCGCTTCCGCGGCGCGGGTGATGGGCTCGTCGTCGCCGTCCTCGGCCTTGGACAGGTAGAGGATGGGCAGGGTGGCGCTGGCCCAGCCGTCCTCGGCGACCAGATCGCTGCCGGCGAAGCCGTCCATCGGGAGCACCCCGACCACCCGCTCGTCCAGGACCGGCGTCTCGAAGGCGGCGCGCTCGGCCTCGCTGCAGCCGGGCTCGCCTGCGTCGCAGCGCGCGGCGATCTCGTCGGTGTCGAAGGTGGGACCGGAGAAGAGCCAGGCGGTCTGGCCGCCGAAGCTGTGCCCCAGCACCAGGACGCGGGAGGTGTCCACGCGCCCGTGCAGGGGATCCTCGGCTGGGAGATCCTCGAGCAGGTCGATGGTGGCCTGAATGTCGGCCACGCGGGTCAGCGAGAAGCTGACCGGTCTCGGGTCCACGTTGTCGAAGAGCGTGTTTCCGACGTGGTCTGGCGCGGCCGCCACCCAGCCTTGAGCGACGAGGTGCCGCACCAGGGGAGAGGCGTTGCCGCCCCAGGCCTGGGAGCCGTGGCTGTAGACCACCAGCGGCATCTTGCAGCCCGGGGCAGGATCGGCGAAGTCGGCGTCGACCAGCGCCTCCTCGTCCTTGAGCACCTCGATGTAGACCGCGGCCTCGCCCTCGGTCTCCTCGGTCGGATACCAGACGCCGACAGGGATGGTCCGCGCCTCCTCGAGCCAGGGCGCCTCCACCGACCGCTCGATGCTGCGGTAGCCTGTCGCCTTGTCCACGCGATCCAGGCTCGGCCCGACGATCTCGCAGGATGTGGCTGTGTCTTCGGCCTTGTCCCGGTCCTGGCAGCCCAGGAGCGCGAGCCCAGCGATCCAACACGCCCTCATCGCTTCCTCCCCACCGCGGCCCAGGCGCGGTTCAGCCAGCGGGCGCGCGGGTGGGCGGCGATGCGCGCCTCCAGGGCGAGCGCGGTCTCCAGATCGGGCGCGCCAGAGACCGCCTCGAAGGCGCCGGAGTACGTGTAGTGGCTGGGCTCCATCAGCACCACGTCCAGCGCGCCCTCCAGGAGGGCGCGGAAGTCGTCCTCCTCGAAGGTGCGCACCCAGCGGTCGCCTGGGATGTGGACGACGCCGTCCGTGAGCCAGCCCTCCAGGGCGCCGGCGGGCGCGTCCATCGAGAACGCCCAGCCCCAGCGGGCCTCGACGCTGGCCAGCAGCACGCCGCCAGGCTTGAGCCAGCGGCTGACACGCGCGAGGACGGCCTCCGGGTCCTCGGCGTAGCAGAGCAGCTCCGAGCCGATGACGACGTCGAAAGGCGCCATCTCCGGGGCGCGCTCGGCGGTGCTCCAGCAGGCGTCCAGGCGCCCCGCTCGCCCCGCCGAGGCCCACACCGCTCGCCAGAGGCTGCGCAGGTCCGGCTCGACCAGGACGACGTCGTCCCCGCGGTCGAGGAACCAGGTGGTCCAGCGTCCGACGCCGGCCCCGAGGTCGAGCACGCGGGCGGGGGATGCGGGCAGGTACGGCGCCCAGCGGCGCAGGTAGATCTCGCGCTCGATCCGCTTGGCCTCGTGGTTCGGGCTCTCGGGGTCGAGGTAGTCCATGTAGGCCGGGTGGTCCGACCAGGCGAAGCGGGCGCCGACCAGGTTGGTCAGCGGCGGGCTGTCGGTCGGCTGGCCCTCATAGAGCGCAGGCAGCCGAGGGTCGCCGGGCGGCAGCCAGAAGCGGCGCCCCGCCCAGGTGGCCAGCGCGGACGCGGGGTAGAGGGGGCCGGGCGGCAGAGGCGGGAGCGGGGCCTCGTCGTCGAAGGGCCGGGCGAAGGCGAGAGACAGCGCGGACTCCTGAAAGACGAAAGGCCACGCTCGCGCGTGGCCTTTGTTGAAGATCCCCCGGAGCTACCGAGGCTTCTTCGGGCCCGGCTGGGGGCGGGGAGATGGACGCCAGTTCATGTTACCTCCGAGGGGGAAAGGGTCATGGACACCATGCCCGGTGACCGCGAGGCTGTCAAGCGCTCGATCGCGTCTATGTCGAGGATCCTGTCCCGTCGGTCTCGCGGTGCGCGCGCTCGATCCGCCGTTGGATCTGGGCGGGGGTGAAGAGACCGAAGAGCATCTCCCGCAGCAGCTCGTCCTGTCTGGGGCGTGGAAGCTCGGCGATCTTCCGGAAGGTGCGGCGGCTGGGCGGGTAGACGAAGACATAGGCGCGGTAGAGCGGATCGCGAGAGCGGTCGCGCAGGTCCGAGCGGAGCGAGAGCGGGCGGGAGAGCGGGCAGTCGGCCAGAAGGGCTGCGCAGACCTCGTCGATGGGGCGCCCCTCCACGACGTCGAGCTGGGCGGCATTGACCCGCTCCCCGGCGTAGCCGCGGTAGAGCTCCAGCGCGCGCAGGTCCGGGTCGAGCTCGTCAGGCTCGGTCAGGATGTGGAGCATGGCCTGGGCGAGCCCCTCCATCTGGAAGGCCTCGCAGCTGTGCACGGTGAGGTTGAGGGCGCTGGGGTCCACGCGGCGCCCGCCGGCCTCGGTGGCGCCGTGGCGAAGCGCCGCGACGTGGGCGGCGTGCCCGGCGATCTCGTGGGCCGCCAGAGCCATCGGGCTGAAGCGGTCGTAGGCGGCGCGCGGGTGGGTGTTGACCTTCAGCGTCACGCCGTAAGACACGCTGCCGTCGATCCAGTTGGCCCAGTAGGCGTCCTCATGGGCCAGCTCGATGCGGTACGCCGGGTCGGGGGTCTCGGGCACGCGGGCGCGGAGGCGGTCCACGAAGGTGCGGGCCCAGCCGCGCAGCGCGTCGTCGAAGCCGCTCAGGTCGGTGAGCCCGAAACGTTGGCGAAGGACATCGCGCCCGTCCGTGGACCAGGGGATGCCGCGCGCGTCCAGCGCCTGGCGAGCCGCGTCGCCCTGGGCGCTCAGCTCATCGGGCAGGAGGGGTGCCGGGTAGACGCCCATCATCCGCTTCACGGCTGTCCAGAAGGAGAAGCGCTCGCCCATCAGCGCGCGCAGGTAGCACTCCGAGCCCTGCAGGCGCTGCCGGATGTACTCGGGGTTGACCAGATCCGAGGTCTGCTCGGCGCGGATCGCGACGGCCTCCAGCGCGTCGAGGGCCTCCTCGCGGCTCTCGTAGGGCTGCCAGCGGGTGTCGGGCGGGCGAGCCGCCATGTCGAAGTCGATGACCAGGCCGCCCTTTGGGCCCAGGCTGCGCTCGTACGCGTGCCAGCGCTGGTAGAAGATCGTCAGATCGTCATCGAAGGTCGTGAAGGACATGTGCTGACCTCAGGCTCCGACTATCTGCTGAAGGGGGCGACGACGAGGCGATCCATCGGCGAGGGGTCGTGCAGGCTCACCGCGCCGCTCGGAGAGGATCCGGGCGCTTGAGATCCCCTGGACAGCCATGTAGGTTCGCATCATCGGAGGTGCTTCATGATCGTTCTCGCGCTGGTGTCTCTTCTGACGGTCGAGGTCGCGGCCAAGGACGGGCCTCTGTCGGCGAGCGGCTGCCTGGCCTGCAACGAGGTCAGCGGCGGGATGAGCACAGGGCTTCGCAAGCTGGACATTCTGGGAGGTGGCGGCACGCTGACCGTGATCGGGCACGTGTACGTGACGGGCTCGGACGCCACGGCGCCCTGGGCGGCCAGCACCGAGTACTGGTACACCAGGAACGGGCAGTGGCCCACGAGCCAGTGGCCAGACAACGTGGAGCTGAAGATCACGGCCATCTGCGATCAGTGGTCCGGCTGCAGCGCGATCCCCGCGAGCACCACCATCTCCGGGTTCACCCTGGCGTCGGTGGTCGCCAACGGACCGGCCGTCGCCACGGCCAACCCGCCCGCCCCCCCGGTGTCCAACGCCGTGGCTGTCGTGTCGAGTCCAGCCTGCGCGCCGCAGTCCGGCAACAGCGCCTGCTCCGCCTACGTCCACAACGTCTCCGGCGGCCAACCCACGACGATGGTGTACAAGACGGGCGCCTCGGGCAACTTCTCGGTCTGGTTTCGCGCCAACACCCAGTCGAGCCTGTTCTCCGCCAGCTCTCAGGTGGGCGACGTCAGGGCGTTCAAGCGCCTGGACCGCCTGAGCGCGGCGCTGCCCTCGAGCTAT